>CAZQYK010000416.1:0-5866 GCA_964597285.1 uncultured Spirochaetales bacterium | reverse complement strand
CCGCGTCCGGCACGTCGTTGCCGGAGACGAACGCGATCTTCAGCGGCGTCGGCGGCGCCGCAGCCGCCGCGTCGAGATCGAGCTCGGCGCGCTCCGCGAAGTCGCCGGCCTCGATCGCGGCGAGCAGCTCGCGCTTGGTCTCGAACTCCCGGTCCGCCGGCGCGCGCGGGTCGGGGCGGCCCCGGCTCGCGATCGGGTCGGCGGGCTCGCATCCGGCGGCGCACGCGAGCAGCGCGCACGCCGCGACCTTCTTGCCCAGATCGTGGATCGTGTGCTCCATACCGACGAGAGCACGCAAGATGCGTGCCGGTCGCGCGGCGAGTGGCGCTCCCCCATGGGCCGTCAGCGGCCCGCAGGCGCGCCGGCGCGGAGCGCGACGTCGGCGAGCGCGTTCATGAACGCGATGTGCGCCTCGTACGGCGACTCCCACGGGCTGAAGTACTTGCGGACCTCGCCGTCGGCGAAGTGCTTGGTGCACATGTAGTCGAGGTGGTCGCTCGGGGTGAGGCAGCGCCAGTCGCGCAGCAGCGCGGCGTCGCCCGTCGCGAGCACGGCCGGACGCAGCGCGTACAGGCTCTCGTGCGCCTGGCGCTGCATCGCGTTGCCGAGCCAGGCGCTCGTGTCGCGCTCGGCGTCGGCCCACTGGTGCTCGCCGAGGGTCTCGTAGTTCATGAACAGGTTCACGACGTCGCCGCGCGCCGCCAGCTCGGGCAGCGGCTGCTCGAGCTCGGGGCGCTGCGCCACGTGCTCGACGAGCACGACTTCCGCGACGGCCACTTCTTCTACGATCTAGCCGATGCGCCGGCCCCGCCGGGGAAGCGCTGCGTGCCTCCGCGTTGTAACGGATTCCCGCGGCGTGCCTCGAAGGTTCGGCGAAACCGGCCGCGACGCCGCGCCGTAGGGAGCGACGATGAACGACGACACCCCGATCTCGACCGGCCGACGCGGCTTCCTCGGGCGCGCGCTGGCCGCCGCCTGCGTGCTCGCGCTCGGCCGCCGCGCCGACAGCGAGGCGCCCGACGCCGCCGACGCGCCCGCGTTCGAGCCGCTCGAGAAGAGCCCGGCCGAGTGGCGGCGGCTCCTGCCGGCCGACCGCTTCGCGGTGCTCTTCGAGGAGGCCACCGAGCGGCCGGGCTCGAGCCCGCTCGACCGCGAGAAGCGCGCCGGCACCTTCGTCTGCGCGGCGTGCTTCCTGCCGCTCTTCTCGTCGCAGGCGAAGTACGACAGCGGCACGGGCTGGCCGAGCTTCAGCGCGCCGCTGCCGGGCCGCCTCGGCACGCGCCGCGACTTCAAGCTGATCGTGCCGCGCACCGAGTACCATTGCGCGCGCTGCGGCGGGCACCAGGGCCACGTCTTCGACGACGGCCCGCCGCCGACCGGCAAGCGCTACTGCAACAACGGCCTCGCGCTCGAGTTCGTACACGAGGGCGAAGAGCTGCCGGAGCTGCGCACGTGAGCGCGCGCGCGACGCTCGTCTCGGTGGCGGCCGCAGGCGCGCTCGCGGCCGGCGCGTGGCTCGCCGGTGCGCGGGCCGAGCCCGAGCCCGCGCCGGCGGAAGCGGCGCCGCCGCCCGCGCAGCGCGCCGTCGCGATCTTCGCCGGCGGCTGCTTCTGGTGCATGGAGCCGCCCTTCGACGCGCTCGACGGCGTGCTCGCGACGACGTCGGGCTACACCGGCGGCCGCGTCGCCGACCCGAGCTACGAGCAGGTCTCGTCGGGCGGCACCGGTCACGTCGAGGCGGTGCGCGTCGAGTACGACCCGCAGCGCGTCGACTACGCGAAGCTGCTCGAGGTGTTCTGGCGCAACGTCGACCCGACCGACGCCGGCGGCCAGTTCTGCGACCGCGGCGAGCAGTACGGCTCGGCGATCTTTCCGGTCGACGGCGCGCAGCGCGCGCGGGCCGAGGCGTCGAAGCGCGACCTCGAGGCGAGCGGCCTGCTCGACGCCCCCGTCGTGACGCCGATCCGCGACGCCAGCCCATTCTACCCGGCCGAGGACTACCACCAGGACTTCTACGAGCGGAACCCGCTGCGCTACAGGCTCTACCGCTCGAGCTGCGGCCGCGACCGCGCGCTCGAGCGCCTGTGGGGGGCGAGCGAGCGCTAGATCCTCTCCAGCGCCTGCTCCAGGTCGGCGATCAGGTCGGCCGGGTCTTCGATGCCGAGCGAGTAGCGGACGAGCGAGTCGCGGATGCCGAGTGCGGCGCGCTCCTCGGGCGTGCGGTCCCAGAACGACATCAGCGCCGGCACCTCGATCAGGCTCTCGACGCCGCCGAGGCTCGGCGCGAGGTACGGGATGCGGCACGCGTCGGTGAAGCGGAACGCGCCCTCGAGCGTCGTGTCGAGCTCGAAGGTCACGACGCCGCCGAAGCCCTTCATCAGCCGGCGCGCGGTGGCGTGGTCGGGGTGGCTCTCGAGGCCCGGATACCAGACCTGGCGCACGCGCGGCTGCGACTCGAGCCAGCGCGCCACCGCGAGCCCGTTCGCGTTGTGCCGCTCCATCCGCACCGCGAGCGTCTTCAGGCCGCGCAGCAGCAGCCAGGCCGCGTGCGGGTCGATCACGCCGCCGAGCACGCCGACCGCCTCGCGCACCGGCGCCACGCGCTCGGCCGAGCCGAGCACGACGCCGCCGAGCAGGTCGTTGTGGCCGCCGAGATACTTCGTCGCGCTGTGGATCACGTAGTCGGCGCCGTCGTCGAGCGCGCGGTGGTTCACCGGCGTCGCGAAGGTCGAGTCGATCACGACCTCGACGCCGCGTGCGTGGCAGACGCGCACCGCCTCGGGCACGTCGAGGACGCGCAGGTACGGGTTCGTCGGAGACTCGGTGAAGAAGAGGCGCGTGTCGTCGCGGATCGCGTCGGCGAGCTGCTTCGTGTCGCTCGGCTCGATCACCGTCGCCTCGACGTCGAGCTTGGTCAGGAACTGCTCGATGAACTGGCGCGTGCGGCGGTAGCAGTCGCTCGTGACGATCAGGTGTCCGCCCTTCGGCAGCAGCGCCAGGAAGAGCGTCGTCGTCGCGGTCATGCCCGACGCCGTCAGCACCGCCTGCTCGGCGCCCTCGAGCTCGCAGAGCTTGCGCTCGACGGCCTTCCAGGTGGGGTTGCCGTAGCGCCCGTACTCCTCGCGCGGCAGGCGCCCCTCGTTGTAGTCGATCAGCGCCTGCGAGTCCGGGAACCAGAAGGTCGACGTCTGGTAGATCGGCGTCGTGACGGCGTCGCTCGCCTGGTGGTCGCGCTCGCCGCCGTGGACCGCGCGCGTCGAGTCGCCGTCGGGGCCGGTGCGCTTGCTCATCGGGGATCTCCGGGCGACGGGGCGGGGACTCGCAAACGGGGGTGCTCTAAACGCTGGAATTCGCCCGACTTTTCGGGCGGGAACCAGCGTACGGAGTCGCCCGGAGGGCGTCAACCGGCGTTTCGCCGGGTCACTCCCCGCCGAGGATCCGGCGCCGGGCGCTGCGGTACTCGGCCTCGGTGATGCGGCCCTCGCGTCGCGCCTCCTCGACGTCGGCCAGGTCGCGCAGCTGCTGCGGCGACAGGTCGTCGGGGAGCCGCCGCGCCGGGTCCTCCGGCAGGTCGTCGACCTCCGGCGGGCTCTCCATCAGGACGTCGCTGCGCACGACCTCGCCGGTCGGCAGCACGCGCGTGCGGGTCGGGCGCGCGAAGATCGGGTCGCGCCAGTCGATCGCGGCGCTGCGGTCGGCGACGAGCGACATCGCGGTGCCGGTGATCAGCCGGAAGCGCTGCCCGGAGTCGCCCGGGCGCGGCTCGGGCAGGCGGTCGCTGCGGCGCGGGATCTCCCAGTCGTGGCGCGAGAAGTGCAGGTAGAGCCGGTCGTCGCGCACGTAGGCGACGAGGCTCGTCAGGAAGTCGTGGTCGAAGATCCCCCACTGCTTGGTCTCGCGCACCGCCATCACGACGACCTCCTGGTCGGCGTCGGCCTGCGCGAGCGCCTTCGAGAGGCCCTCGGCGATCGTGTAGAGCATGTCGGTGTGGATCGCGCCGACGCGATCCTTCTCGTCCTCGAACGAGAGCAGCGGCTTCTTCGTCGGCCGCAGGTCGATGCGCGACAGGATGTGGGCCATCCGCACCGGTGCGATCGTCACCGGGTGCTCGTAGCCCTTGTCGACCGCGCCGCCGATCCAGCGCACGTCGGAGCGCAGATAGACGTCGATCGGCCCGTCCTCGTGGATCACCTGCTTCACCGGGCGCGAGATGCAGCCGCTCGCGACGACTGCGACGAGCAGCGGGAGCAGGCGGAGGGCGACGCGGCGCATGCGGGCAGTCTACCGGCCGCGGGTCAGCCGGTCAGCGCCGCGACGGCGCGGTGCGCGGCGAAGCTCGCGCCCCAGGCCACCGCGAGCAGGTACGTGAACGCGAAGGCCGGCCAGCGCCACGAGTTCGTCTCGCGCGCCATCACCGCGAGCGTCGACAGGCACTGCAGCGCGAACACGAAGAAGACCAGCAGCGCCGCGACGGTCGGCGGGTCGAACACCGGCCGGCCGGTGCGCGGGTCGACGTCGGCGCGGATCGCCGCGCGCAGCGAGGTGCCCTCGTCGGTCGTGGCGTAGATCTGCGCGAGCGTCGCGACGATCACCTCGCGCGCGGCGAGGCTCGCGAGCAGGCCGACGCCGATCTTCCAGTCGAAGCCGAGCGGCGCGATCAGGGGCTCGATCGCGTGGCCGGCGCGGCCGGCGAGACTGTGCTCGAGCGAGTGGCGCGCGGCCTGCTCGGGGGTCGCGCCCGGCGGCGGCTCGCTGCGCGGGAAGTTCAAGAGCACCCACAGCACGACGCTGACCGCGAGGATGATCGTGCCGGCGCGGCGCAGGAAGGCCGACGCGCTGCCCCACACCTGCGAGAGCCAGAGCTTCGCGGTGGGCACGCGGTACGACGGCAGCTCGAGGTAGAAGGGCAGCGCGCCGCCGGGCAGCAGCGTGCGCTTGAGCAGCGCCGCGACCGCGAGCGCCGAGAGGCCACCGAGCAGGTAGAGGCCGAAGAGCACGAGGCCCTGCAGGCCGAGCGGGCCGAGCACCGGCATGGGCGGCACGAAGGCCCCGATCAGCAGCGCGTAGACCGGAAGCCGCGCCGAGCAGGTCATCAGAGGGGCGACCAGGATCGTCACGAGCCGGTCGCGCGGCGACGGGATCGTGCGCGTCGCCATGATGCCGGGCACCGCGCACGCGTACGACGACAGCAGCGCGACGAACGCGCGCCCCTCGAGGCCGACGCGCCCCATCGCGCGGTCGACGACGAACGCGGCGCGCGCCATGTAGCCGAGGTCCTCGAGCAGGTAGAGCAGCCCGAAGAGCAGAGCGATCTGGGGCAGGAAGATCACGACCGCGCCGACGCCGGCGACGAGGCCGTCGGCGAGAAAGTCGGCGAGCAGGCCCGGCGGCAGCGTCGCCTGGATCCAGCCGGCCGCTGCGGCGACCCCGCCGTCGATCGCGTCCATCGCCGGCGTCGCCCACGCGAAGATCAGCTGAAAGAAGGTCAGCATCACCGCGGCGAAGAGCAGCGTGCCGGCGACCGGGTGCAGCACGACGCGGTCGATCGCGTCGGTCGCGCGGTGCGCCCCGGGCCGGGCGCCGACGACGCTCGCGAACACCGAGTCGGCCCACGCCGCGCGCGCGAGCGGCTCGCGCGGCGGCGGGATCGCCGGGCGCGGCCAGCTCTCGGGCCGTCCGAGCAGCGCGACGAGCGCGTCGAGTCCGCGGCCGCGGTGGCCGACGACGCCGAGCACCGGGATCCCGAGCGCGCGCTCGAGGCGCGGCAGGTCGAGGCGACCGCCGCGCGCCTGGAGCTCGTCGGTCATCGTCAGCACGAGGCAGGTCGGGCGCCCGCGGTCGACCACCTCGGCGACGAAGGGCAGCG
>CAZQYK010000415.1:0-8070 GCA_964597285.1 uncultured Spirochaetales bacterium | reverse complement strand
GGGCCCCACGCACCGCGACGTGGCGCTGGCGCTGCTGGGCACCTGCCCGCTGGGCGGCACGCTCTTCACCGCCGAGAAGGACTTCCTGCCGCTCTTCGAGCAGGCCTGCTCCGACCGCGGGTCGCGCCTGTCGGTGGTCGGGCGCGACGAGCTCGCCGAGATCACCGACGCCGAGCTGGCGCGCTTCCCGTACATCGAGCACCGCGAGAACGTCGCGATCGCGCTCGCGGTCGCGACCTCGCTCGGCGTGCCTCGCGAGGTGGCGCTCGACGGCATGGTCGCCGCCGAGCCCGACATCGGCGTGCTGCGCGAGCACGAGGTCGAGTTCTTCGGGCGCCACGTGCTCTTCGTGAACGGCTTCGCCGCGAACGACCCCACCGCGACCGAGCGCGTCTGGAACCTCGCGATCGCGCGCCACCCGGAGCGCGAGACGCGCATCATGGTGATCAACTGCCGCCTCGACCGCCCCGACCGCTCGCGGCAGCTCGGCGAGGCGCTGCCCGGCTGGACGCCGGCGCACCACTACTTCCTCGTCGGCACCGGCACCTACGCGCTCGCGCGCACCGCCGTCGGCGCGGGCCTGCCGTCGACGGCGCTGACGCCGCTCGAGGGCGAGGCGCCGCCGGCCGTGTTCGAGGAGATCATGGGCGCCGCCGGCCGCAGCGCGCTCGTCGTCGGCGCCGGGAACATCGCCGGCATCGGGCTCGAGCTGCACCGCTACTTCCGCAACCGCTCCAAGCTCCCGGAGCCGGAGGACCGCGCCGCGTGAACGAAACCGAGATCCTGTTCATCGGGATCGGGCTCGTCGTGAGCCTGCTCTACTCCGAGGTCTTCGGCGTCGCGCCCGGCGGCATCATCGTGCCGGGCTACCTCGCGCTGGCGATCCAGGACCCGGTGATCATCAGCCTGACGCTCGCGGTCGGTCTGCTGACCTTCTTCGTCGTGCGCGTGCTGGCGACGATCGCGATCATCTACGGGCGCCGCCGCACCGTGCTCGCGATCCTGATGGGCTTCCTGCTGAACTCGCTCGTGCGCACCGTGCTCGGCGTCGGCACCCCGGTGGGCCCGTTCCAGATCGACGTCGTCGGCTACATCATTCCCGGCCTGCTCGCGATCTGGATGGACCGCCAGGGCCTCGTCATCACCCTCACGAGCGCGCTGACGGCGAGCATCGTCACGCGCCTGGCCGGACTGATCGTGCTCGGCGGCGACGCGCCGCCCTCGCTCACCGAGCCCACCTGGCCCGTCTGAACCCACCGCCCTCGCGGGAGTCTCCGAACCATGCAGAAGCTCTACTGGCGACCGGCGCACGTCTCGCGCGTCGTGCACGTGCTCGTGGCCGTGATCTCGGGCGCCGCGCTGCTCGGCGCCGAGCGCTTCCAGGTCGTGACGGTGCAGCCCGACTTCGACCTGAAGCTGCGCGCGGCCAAGCGGATGGAGCGCGGCATGGAGCTGATCCGCACCCACCGCGTGCGCTACGTGACGCCGATCGACGCCGAGATCGACCCGACGCGCTCGGGCATGATCGGGCTCGCGAACTCGTCGACGACGACGAACACCGGCTCGCTGACGGCGAAGCGCTCCAGCGCCAACCCGAACTTCGCGGCGGTCGTCGTCGACCTGCTGCGCGAGGCCGGCGTGCAGAAGGGCGACCTCGTCGCGATCGGCCTGTCGGGCTCGTTCCCGGCGCTGAACCTGGCGACCCTGGTCGCGATCGACGTGCTCGAGCTCGACGCCGTGCTGATCTCGAGCGCCGGCGCCTCGAGCTTCGGCGCGAACATCCCCGGCCTCGGCTGGCTCGACATGGAGTCGCTGCTGCTCGACGGCAAGGTGATCTCGACGAAGTCGGTCGCGGCGTCGCTCGGCGGCACCGGCGACCGCGCGCTCGGCATGCCGCGCGCCGGCCGCAACCGGCTGCGCGAGTCGATCGACCGCCACGGCGCGCGCTACATCGACGTCAAGGAAGACATCAACAGCATCGAAGAGCGCATGAAGCTCTACAACGAGATCGCCGAGGGGCGGCGCTACTCGGTCTACATCAACGCCGGCGGCTCGCTCGTTTCGGTGGGGCCGAAGTCGGTCAAGCGGCTGTACCGCTCCGGCGTCAACCTGCGCCCCGACCCGCGCGCGCTGCACGTCGACAGCATCATGATGCGCTTCCTCACCCAGGGCGTGCCGGTCGTGAACGTCTCGAACATCGTGCCGCTCGCCGAGCGCTACGGCCTGCCGGTCGACCCGCTCGAGGTGCCGCGCGTGGGCGAGGGGCTCGTGTTCGCGAAGCGGGCCCACAACGTGCCGCTCGTCGCCGGCCTGCTCGCGGTGCTGCTGGTCGTGTCGTGGAGCCTGCTGCGCCTCGAGCTCGGCGCGCGCATCGTCGAGATGGGCGGCGGCCGCCGCCGCAAGGTCGAGCGGATGGTCTAGCGGCCGGCGCGTGCGACCGGGAAGCCCTCGGGCTCCTGGATCGACAGCGACAGCCTGCGGATGCGCAGCGCCGGCACGTCGGCCGGCAGCAGGTCCGCTCCGCTCTCGGCGTCGACGACCGCGCGCGGCACGAAGGTCACGCCGACGCGGCGGGCGTCCCACGCCTCGGCGGCGCGCAGCGCGCTGGCCGTGCGGGTCACATCGTACGAGAGGGTCGCGTCGCCGTGCGCGCCGTGCGCGAGCTGCGCGAACACCGCGAGGTTTCCGACGTAGCTCGGGCTGCGGGAGTCGGGCGCGTCGGACTCGGCGAGGTTGAGGTAGATCTCCCAGTAGATCCCCGGGTTCTCGTCGTAGTCGATCCCCTCGGCGTTCAGCAGCAGCGCCGCCTCGCGCTCGAACGCGGCCGAGAGCTGCGCGCCGGCGTCGGGGCCGAGCTCGAGGCCCACATCGACCCGCCGCGCGCCGAGCGTCACGTCGTCGCGGGCCGCCAGCCGCTCTCCGAGCCCGCGCTCGGGCTCGCCGCCGGCGCGCGGCCGCGGCGCCTCGGGCGCCGCGCGGCCGACCACGGGGTCGTCGTCGTAGCGGTACGCGAGCTGGGCGGCGGTGTCGAGGATCTCCGCGCCGGTCGCGTCGACCGCAGCGCCCTTCTCGTCGAAGAAGCGGAACGACGTGCCCATCCAGCCGGCGTCGGACTCCGGATTCGCGCGCCCGCCGCCCCGCGCGAGCCAGCGCTTCCACAGACGGTCGACGTTCGCGTGGTGGAGCCAGAAGATCGGGTCGCGGGCGGCGAGACGCGGATCGCTCATCCAGCCGCCGGGACCGCCGATCACGACGTGCATCACGTTGTGCGGCTGGCTCTCGAGCTCGCCGCCGCCCGAGCCGAAGTGGCGCGGCGCGGCGACGAAGCGCCCGCCGAAGCTGCTGCGCGACGGCAGCGCCCCGCTCGCGGTGAAGCGCACCCGCGCGAGCGCCCGGTCGAAGGCCGTCGCCGACTCCGGCGCGGCCTCGCCGCCGTTGACCTGGCGCTCGGCGACGTAGAGCGGATTCGTCGCGTCGGCGGGATCGCGGAACGGCAGCGGAAGCGAGCGCTGCGCCGCGTCGGAGTAGTTCCAGTACGGGAGCGCGAGGTCCGGATCGCCAGACGCCTCGCGCAGGATGCGCTCGAAGTAGTGCAGGTACATGCGATGCCAGGACAGGAAGAAGTAGTTGCCGTGCTGGCAGCTGTTCCAGGCGTCGCGCGCCGGCGTCGTGACGGTGCCGTGGATGTTCGCCTGGTAGATCCAGCTCGTCGGGTCGGTGTCGGGCCGCGCCTTCATCGCCGCGACGCCCCGGCGCAGCGACTCGACCTGCACCGGCCCGAGCGCGTCGACGCTGCGCCGGACGTGGACGAGGGCCTCGGCGGCGCGCGCGTCGAGCGCCGCGAGCAGCTCGCGCCGCGTCGCGCCGGCGAGCCTGCCGTGGAAGAGCGCCGAGAGCGCGTCGCCGGTGTCCGAGTCGCCGAGCGTCTCGCGCAGGCGTCGGGCGCAGAACGGGCCCGCCTCGGCGTAGAGCTCGCGCAGGCGCACGCGGCGCTGGTGCAGACCCGGGTCGTCCGGGTCGCTGAAGCGGCGGCCGAGCTCGTCGCGCGTGGTCGCGAGCACCCGTTCGCAGGACACGGACTGCGCCGCCGCGGTCGACGCGACGCCCGCGAGCAGCGCGGCGCCGAGCACGAGGGCCCCGATCCGGTGGATTCGTGCCATCGCCGGTCCTCCCGTCGCTAGTCCGGACGTCGGCCCGTCACCAGCGTGTAGCTGCCGAAGAGCAGCCTGCGCGTCTTCGGGTTGTCGAGGCGGCGCTTCACCGCCGCGAGCGGCAGCTCCTCGGGCACAGCGCCGACCGCCGGGGCCTTCGCGCGCACGACGAAGTTCGAGACCGGGCGGCCCGGCTGGAGGAAGGAGTCGAGCACGACGACGCGGCCGCGCGGGACGAGCCACTCGAGCGAGCGGCTCAGGCAGCGCAGCGGATGCGGAAGGCCGCTCAGCACGAGCGAGAACACGAGCGCGTCGACGGGAGCGTCGGGGCTCCACGTCGCGGCGTCCGCGCGCACGTACGAGACGTTCGTCCAGCCTCGGCTCGCGGCGCGCTGCTGCGCGAGCGCGACCATCGCGCCCGAGAGGTCGATGCCGGTGATGCGCACGCCGTCGCCGAGCGCGCGGCGCAGGTACGGCGTCAGCGAGCCGGGGCCGCTGCCCACCTCGACCACGTGGGCGTCGGGCCCGACGTCGACCGCGGCGGCGACCGCACGGTACAGGCGCCGGATCAGACCGAGGGACGCGAGGCCGAGCACGCGGTCGTAGCGCGGCGCCAGCCGGTCGTAGCGCGCCTCGTTGTCGAGCCGCGGGTCGCGTCGGCGCGCGGAGTCGTCGAGCCGGGGTTCGTTCACCGGCTAGCATGGTGCCGCGCCCCGGGCCGCGGCGCGACCTTCGGCGCGAGTCGATCCGCCGGCCCGACGATCCCCGACCGCGCCGGAGGCCGCGACGATGCCCGCCCGAACCATCGACACCGGAACCGACCACCTGCTCGCGCGCGTCGAGGACCGCGTCGCGACGCTGACGCTGAACCGGCCCGAGCGGCGCAACGCGCTTTCGGTCGAGATGCTGAGCGGTCTCGAGCTCGCGCTCGAGGACGCCGAGCGCTCGGCCGACGTCGGCGCCGTCGTGCTGACCGGCGCCGGCGGCGCGTTCTGCGCCGGCGGCGACGTCAAGGGAATGCACGCGCGCAGCGGCGACGGCGGCGACCGCGACGTCGCCGCGCTGGGCGTCGACGCCGCGATCCACGCCCAGCGCCTGTCGCAGCGCAACACCGCGGGCCGGCTCTACCTGCTGCCGAAGCCGGTGGTCGCGTCGCTGCCGGGCGCCGCGGCCGGCGCCGGGCTCTCGCTCGCGCTGGCCTGCGACCTGCGCATCGCGTCGGAGGACGCGATCCTCACCACCGCGTTCGCGCGCGTCGGCTTCAGCGGCGACTACGGCGGAACCTGGTTCCTGACGCGACTGATCGGCTCGGCAAAGGCGCGCGAGCTCTACTTCCTGTCCGAGCGCGTCGAGGCCGCCGATGCGCTGCGGCTCGGCCTCGTCAACTTCGTCGTCGCCCCGGGCGAGCTCGAGGCGCGCACGCGCACGCTCGCGCGCCGCCTCGCGCACGGCCCCGGCGTCGCGTACCGCTACATGAAGGAGAACCTGAACCGCGCGGCCGGTCGCGACCTCTTCGAGTGCCTCGACCTCGAGGCCACGCACCACATCCACACCGGCCTCACCGCCGACCACCGCGCCGCCGTGCGCGCCTTCGTCGAGAAGCGAGACCCGGTGTTCGAGGGCCGCTAGCGGCCGCCCATGCGCCGCGCCCAGCGGCGCGACCATTCGGCGAGTGGCTCGAGCGCCTCGCCGAGCTCGCGGCCGGCGTCGGTGGTCGCGTAGCCGGCAGAGGTGCTCTCGACGAGGCCCGCCTCGCGCAGCTCGGCGAGCCGGGTGTTCAGCACGGCCGGCGAGACGCCGCCGCACGCAGCGCGCAGCGCGCGGAAAGGCAGCGCGCCGGCGCGGAGCTCCCACAGCACGCGCAGCGCCCAGCGGCGCCCGAGCAGGTCGAGCGCGGCCATCAGCGGTCGTCCGGTCGTCGAGCCGCGGACGCGACGTCCGGGCCGGGGCGGGGTCGTCACGCGTCGGGTCGCCTCCCGCGTTGCGCGCTACGGAAACCATAGCTGCCCGTTCCGCGAGCCGCCGCGCCGCCGCCCTTCCCCGAGGCCGCGGCGGGGTTCAAGCGCGCGCGCGATCGCGCCGATCCCCCAGCGACGCCCCGCTCCCCCCGGACTGGACGCCGGATGCAACCGCAGGACGCCCCCGACGCCGCCGATCCGCGCCCGATCCGGGTGCTGCTCGTCGCGCAGGACGCCCACATCACGACCCGCTTTCGCGACGTGCTGCTGCACGGCGACGCGCGCTTCGCGGTGAGCTGCGTCTCGAGCCTCGAGCAGGCGCTGCTCGCGCTGCGCGATCCGGCCCACGACGTCGCGCTCGTCGACCTCGACCTCCCCGAGGCCGGCGGCCGCGACGTGCTCCACCGCATCCGCGTCGCGAGCGACGTGCTGCCGATCATCGCGCTGGTCGACCGAGCCGACGGCCCGCTCTCGCTCGAGGCGCTGCGCCTCGGCGCGCAGGACTGCCTGCGCCGCCTGGAGAGCGACACGACGCTCGTCGTTCGGCTGCTCCAGCACGCGGTCGAGCGCCACCGCCTGGTGCGCGCGCTGCGCGAGTCGCGCGCGCGCGAGCACCGCAACGCGACCCACGACGCGCTGACCGACCTCCCGAACCGGCAGGCCTTCGTCGAGGGCCTCGGCAAGGCCGTCGCGTCGGCGCAGCGGCGCGCGGGCCGGCTCGCGCTGCTCTTCTGCGACCTCGACGGCTTCAAGGCCGTCAACGACGAGCTCGGCCACGAGGCCGGCGACGCGCTGCTCGCCGAGGTCGGGCGCCGGCTGCGACGCGTGACGCGGCGCAGCGATCTGGTCGCGCGGCTCGGCGGCGACGAGTTCGTCGTCGCGCTCAACGACGTCGAGAGTCCGCGCTCGGTGATGCGCGCGGCCGAGCAGTTCCACGAGGCCGTCTGCGAGCCGGTGGCGGTGCTCGGGCAGGACCGCCGCGTCGGGCTCAGCGTCGGCGTCGCGCTCTACCCCGACGACGCCCGCACGCCCGACGCGCTGCTGCGCGCCGCCGACCTCGCGATGTACTCGGCCAAGCAGACGCCGGAGAGCCGGGTGTGCTTCTACGAGCCGCGCATGGACCGCGAGATCGGCGAGCGCTTCGCACTCGTCGCGAACGTGCGCGAGGCAACGCGCCGCGACGAGTTCTTCCTCGAGTTCCAGCCGCAGATCGACACCGCGCGCGAGCGCTGGGTCGGGGCCGAGGCGCTGCTGCGCTGGCTGCACCCGACGCGCGGACGGCTGGCGCCGGCGGCCTTCCTGTCGATCGCCGAGGACACCGGCATGATGCGCGAGATCGGCGGCTGGGTGCTGCGCGAGGCCTGCGCCGCCGCGGCCGGCTGGGGCCTCGGCGCCAACGATCCCTTCGTCGCGGTGAACGTCTCGACGCGCCAGCTGCTCGACGCGCGCTTCGCCGACGAGGTCGCCGCGGCGCTCGACGAGAGCCCGTTGCCGGCGAGGCGCCTCGTGATCGAGATGACCGAGCGCGGGATGGTCGACGCCGCCGGGCGCGTCCACGCGGTGCTGCGCCGCATCGCCGAGCTCGGCGTGAGCTTCGCCGTCGACCACTTCGGCGCCGGGGCCGAGTCCTTCGGCGTGCTCCAGTGGGAGCCCGTCCAGATGCTGAAGATCGACGGCTCGCTGCTCTACCGCGTCGGCGCGAGCGAGCGCGAGAACCGGCTGCTGCCGGCGCTGCTCGCGTTCGCGCAGCAGCTCGGCGTGACCCCGGTGGCCGAGGGCGTCGAGACCGTGTCGCAGCTGCACGCGCTGCGCTTCCTCGGCTGCGACCGGATGCAGGGCTTCCTGTTCGGCGCGCCGATGTCGGGTCGCGAGCTCGCCGCGCAGCAGGGCGACGGCGCGAAGCCGCCGTGGCGCGAGGTCTTCGAGCGCCAGGAGCTCGCGGCGGAGCGCGAGGGCCCGGG
>CAZQYK010000414.1:0-8334 GCA_964597285.1 uncultured Spirochaetales bacterium | reverse complement strand
GACCGGCTGCTCGACGGCGCGCGCGCGCTGCGCGCGGACCGCCAGCTCATGCTCGACGGCGCGCGCGAGCACGGCCTGCCGCCCGACTGGGTCGCCGCGCTCGAGGCGCTGGCCGTGATCGACTGAACGCCGAAGACGCCTAACGCAACCGCGCCGCGAGGCGATCGACGGCTGCGAGCACGCGCTCGGGCGGCGCCGCCGTGTAGCACAGCCGCACCCAGCTTCCGTAGTCGGACCCGCACGACGGCCCCGGCGCGAGCGCGACGCCGTCGTCGACGCAGTCCTCGAGGAAGCCCCAGACGCCGCGCTCGTCGAGGCGCGGCTTCGCGTCGACGAAGAGGAAGGTCGAGCCCTCGGGCGCGGGCAGGCCGAGGCGCTCTGCGGCGCGGCGTCCGGTCTCCGCGTAGCCGGCGCGGGCCTCGGCGATCCACCCGGCGCCGTCGCGCAGCGCGCGCAGCCCCGCGAGCTGTCCCGAGGTCGGCGCCGCGTAGAAGGTGTGGGTCGAGATCTTCAGCGCCTGCGTCACCGCGTCGGGCGGGCCGACGAGGTAGCCGGTGCGGTTGCCGGCCATGCCGTAGGCCTTCGAGAACGAGAACACGCTCAGCGTGCGCTCGGGCGCGAAGCGCGCCGGCGACACGTGCTCTCCCGCGTAGACGTAGTCCTCGTAGACCTCGTCCGAGAGCAGCCACAGCCCCTCGCGCGCAACCCAGCCGGCGAGCGCCTCGTGCCAGGCGGCCGGCAGCACGCGGCCGGTCGGATTCGACGGCGACGACAGGTAGAGCGCCGCCGTCCGATCCGTCAGCCGCTCGGCGACCGCCGCGACCGCGTCGTCGGCGCTCTCGACGCGGTCGTAGAAGGGCACCTCGACCGGCTGCGCGCGGAAGGCCTCGACGATCCCGCGCACGAGCGGCCAGAACGGGGCGAGGACCAGCACCTCGTCGCCCGGGCTCGCGATCGCGCCGAAGGCGGCGCCGAGCGCGCCGGTGGCCCCGGCCGTCACGAGCACCGACTCGCGCTCGCAGCGCAGCCCGTTGCGCGCGCGCACCTTCTCGACGATCGCGTCGACGAGCGCCGGGACGCCGCGCGTGTCGCAGTAGCGGTGCATGCCGGGGTGGTCGGCAACGCGCAGGTCCTCCATCCGGGCGCCGGCGAAGGGCTCGAGCCAGGTGTCGCCGACGTGCAGCGGGCAGACGTCGGCGCCGAGGCGTTTCGCGATCGGCGAGAACACCGCGCCGGGCATCGCCTGCGTCGTCGGCGCGAAACGCGGCGGGCGCGGCATGCCTAACGTCCCCCGTCGAGCGCCGGGCGCACGACTAGCGCTGTCCCGCCAGCACCGCAGCGTAGCCCTCGCGGTAGCCGGGATAGAGGAAGGTGTAGCCCGACGCGACGAGCCGCGCGTTGCGGCAGCGCTTGCTGCCGCCGCGGCGCGAGCCCGCGTCCTGGTCGGCCGGAGCGAGGCGCGGCGGCGGCGCGCCGAGCACGCCGGCGAGCCAGCTCAGCACCTCGGCCTCGCCCTCGGGCTCGTCGTCGACGCCGAGGTAGCAGTCGGCCGCCTCGGCGAGATCGATCAGGTGTCCGAGCACTCCGGCGCAGTCGTCGCGGTGGATGCGGTTCGTGTAGCGCGGCTCGCCGCGCGAGATCAAGGCGCGGCCCTGGCGCACCTGCTCGACGAGACGCGTCCGCCGCGGGCCGTAGATGCCGCCGAAGCGCACGACGACGCCGGGAAAGCCGCTCGCGTGCAGCAGCGCCTCGGCCTCGAGCAGGCGGCGGCCGCTGAAGTGCGTCGGCTCGGTCGGCGAGCTCTCGTCGACCCACTCGCCGTCGCTCTGGCCGTAGACCGCGGTGCTCGACACGAAGATCACGCGCCGCGGCTTCTGCTGCTGCAGACGCAGCGCGGCGAGCAGGTTGCGCAGGCCCTCGACGTAGGCGGTGCGGTAGAAGGCGTCGTCGCGGCCGCCGGGCGCCGCGCTGTAGACGACGACGTCGATGCCGGTCGGCAGCTCGGCGAGCGAGCGCGCGACGGCGAGGTCGGCGGCCAGCGGCTCGACGCCGGCCGGCAGGTCGACGGGGTTGCGGCGCAGCCCCCAGACGGTGTCGCCCTTCTCGACGCGCTGACGCGCGAGGACGCTTCCCACGTAGCCACAGCCGGCGATCAGGATTCGGCTCATGTTCTCCGCCCCGCTCCGGGGCCGAACGGCGCGAAGGGTATACTCCGCCCGATGCGGCCGCTCATCGGCATCCCGCCGTGTCTGGACGAGCGCGGCCGCTGGCGCCCCTCGCGCGAGTACCACTACGCCGACGCCGCCTACGCGCGCGCCGTCGCCGAGGGCGGCGGGCTCGTGGTCTACCTGCCGCTCCAGGACGACGCGCGCGCGCTCGCGGCGCGGCTCGACGGGCTGCTCGTGCCCGGCGGCGACGACTTCCCGCCCGACCGGCCCTACCCCGCCGACGTGCGCTTCGACCCCGTGCCCGAGCGCCAGCTCGCGTTCGACCGCGCGCTGCTCGACGCCGCCCTCGAGCGCGGCCTGCCGGTGCTCGGCATCTGCTACGGCATGCAGCTGCTCGCGCTCGCGCGCGGCGGTGCGCTGCACTTCGACCTCGCGAGCGACGTCGCCGGCGCCGGCGAGCACCGGCTCGCCGATCCGGACGCGCGACACGCGGTGCGCGTCGACCCGGCGAGCCTCCTCGCGACGCTGCTCGGCCCCGGCGAGGTCGCGGTCAACAGCCGCCACCACCAGGCGGTCGCCGACGCCGGCGACGCGCGGGTCGTCGCGCGCGCGGTCGACGGCGTCGTCGAGGCGCTCGAGCTGCCCGGCGCGCGCTTCGCGCTCGGCGTCCAGTGGCATCCCGAGACGCTCGACGCCGAGCACCGCCGGCGCCTGTTCGGCGGGCTCGTCGACGCCTGCGCCGGCGCTGGTGCCGCGGCGGCCGCGCGGAGATAATTCGCGCGATGCGGACGCTGCTCTCGACGCTCTTCTGGCTGTTCCTCACCGGGACGTCGATCGCGCTCTTCCCGGTCGCGCTCGCGATCTGGGCCGTCACGCGCCCCTTCGACCCGCGGCTGCGGCTGCTGCACCGCTTCACCTGCTTCTGGGCCTCGCTCTACACCTGGCTGAATCCGGCCTGGCCGGTCGAGGTGGTCGGCCGCGAGCGGATCGCGCGCGACGAGGCCTACGTGATGGTCGCGAACCACCTCTCGCTGCTCGACATCCTGGTGCTCTTCCGCCTCTTCGTGCACTTCAAGTGGGTGTCGAAGGTCGAGAACTTCCGCGTGCCCTGCATCGGCTGGAACATGCGCCTGAACCGCTACATCCCGCTGCGCCGCGGCGACCGCGCGAGCGTCGTGCAGATGATCAAGGCCTGCCTCGAGACGCTCGAGCAGGGCAACTCGATCATGATGTTCCCGGAAGGCACGCGCTCGCCGTCGGGCCGGATGCGCGAGTTCAAGACCGGAGCGTTCGAGATCGCGCTCGCCGCGCGCCGTCCGATCCTTCCGATCGCCGTCGAGGGCACCGCGCGCGCGCTGCCGAAGCGCGGCTTCGTGCTCCAGGGCCGCCACCCGATCCGCGTGACCGTGCTCGACCCGATCCCGTACGCCTCGTTCGCCTCCGACGACGTCGAGACGCTGACCCGGCGCGTGCGCAGCCGGATCGCCGCGGCGCTCGACGACGAGAAGCAGCCGGCGCCGATGCGCGCGAGCGCCTGAGTGCAAGCGAGCGGGATAGCTCGGCGGTCTGCGGCTCGTCAGAGCCGCTCCGCCGAGACCACGGACGCCCGAAGGGCATCCAGTGAGCGAGGCGTAGCCGAGCGGAGTCGCTCTCGCGTCGCGCGGCCCGACGGGCCGCGGGGGCGCGACACCGCGGATGCTCGGCGGCGGACGCCGACGAGCATCTAGCGAACAGTGGCCTCGAAGTTCGCGAAACTCCGGATTCCGCACCGCGGATTCCTTCACAGCCTCTGAGCGCGCGCGGGGGCTTGCGCGCGCCGCCTGCCTACCCGCTGCCGGTCGCGCCCGCGCGACGCGGCGCGCGACCTGCGACACCCGGGCGCGTCGCCGCGGCACTCCGGTGACGTGGAGCCCCGCGACCTCCAGGACCCCGCCGAGGAGCCGCTCGAGCCACTGACCGCCGAGCAGGCCGTCGCATGGCTGCGCTCGGTCGACGGCGAGCTCTACCGCACGCCGCGCGGCCGCGACGCGCGGCGCGCGTGGATCGCGGTCGTGCGCACGCCGCGCTGGGGCGCGCAGCGCGGCCAGCTGATCCTCGCGATCGGCGACAGCGCGCTCGAGGCCGCGACCGCGGCCGCGAGCCAGTGGCGGCGAATCTGGAGCGGCGCGCCGCGCGACGCGTGACCGGCCCCGACTAGCGCCCTTCCCTCACCAGCTCCGCGAAACGGCGCAGCAGGCGCGGGCCGAGCGGGCTCTCGCGCACCGAGGCGAGCAGCGCGTCGGCGTCGAGCCCCTCCTCGCGCAGCCGCTCGCGCCGGCCCTCGAGGTAGCCGCGCACGACGTCGGCGTCGAACTCCGGGTGGAACTGCACGCCCCACGCGCGAGCGCCGACGGCGAAGGCCTGCACCGGATCGAGGTCGCTCTCGGCGAGGCGCCGCGCGTCCGCCGGCAACGCGAGCACGCTCTCGACGTGCGTCGCGTGCGCGGGCGCGCCGGGCTCGAGCCCGCCGAGCAGCGCGTCGCCCCGCGCGGCCGGCAGCGCGCGCAGCGCGACGGTGCCGATCTCGCGCCCGCGCGGATTCGGGCCGACGCGGCCGCCGAGCGCGTGCGCGAGCAGCTGATGGCCGTAGCAGATGCCGAGCACCGGCGTGCCGGCTTCGACCGCGCGCGCGAGCCACGCGGCGGTGCGCTCGCTCCAGTCGGCGCGCTCGCTGACCATCGCCGACGAGCCGGTGACGATGACGCCGGCCGGCGCGGCCGGGTCGGGCAGCGCCGCGCCCTGGTCGACCGCGGCGACGTCGACCGCGTCGCGCGCGAGCCCGAGGCCGGCCGCGGTCCAGTCCTCGAAGTCGCCGCGACGCGCGCGGATCTCGGGCAGCGTCGTTCCGGTCTTGACGATCAGCAGGCGGGGCATCGCGGCGCGCGCGTCAGGGCCGGAATCGGCCGTCCGGGCCGCGGCGCCAGCCGCCGGCGGCCGCATTGCCGCCGTCGACGTGCAGCGTCGCGCCGGTGACGAAGCGCGCGAGGTCCGACGCGAGGAAGACGACGGCGGCGGCGACGTCGTCGGGTCGGCCCACGCGCGCGAGCGGCGTCTGCGCGTCGAGCGGTCCGGTGCCGGGGGTCGGGATCACGTCGGGCGCGACGCAGTTGACGCGGATCCCGCGCGCGCCGAGCTCGAGCGCGAGGCTCTTGCTGAGGTTCTCGACGGCGGCCTTCATCGCCGCGTAGACCGCGTAGCCCGGTGCGGCGCGGTGCGCCTCGATCGAGCTCAGGTTGACGATCGCGCCGCCGCCGTCGGGCATGTGCGGCACGACCGTGCGCACGAAGTGGGTGACGCTCGTGAAGTTCTCGGCCACGAGCGCTTCCTGGCCGCGCGGCGACACCTCGAGGAAGGCCGCCTCGAAGGTGCCGGCGGCGTTGTTCACGAGCACGTCGACGCGGCCCCACTCGCCGGCGACCCGCGCGACGAACGCGGCGACGGCGTCGGCGTCGCGCACGTCGAGCGCGGCCTCGAGCGCGCGGCGGCCGCAGCCGCGCACCGCGTCGGCGGTGGCCGCGAGGCCGTCGGCGTCGCGATCGCAGAGCGCGACGTCGGCGCCGAAGCGCGCGAGCGCGAGCGCCGTCGCCTCGCCGATTCCGCGCGCCGCCCCGGTCACGAGCGCGACGCGTTCGGTGAGCAGCGCGTCGTCGGGACCCACGGCCATCGCCGCCGGAGTATAGGGGGACGCGCCCGCGCGCGGGCTAGAATGGCCGCCCACAGGAGACCCCGATGACCCGACCCGTCCGCTTCGGCGTCACCCTGCCGCAGATCAAGCGCAGCTGGCAGGAGGCGAGCGCCTGCGCGCGCGAGGTCGACGCGCTCGGGTACGACTCGCTCTGGGTCTGCGACCACGTCTACGGCGTGCCGCTGCCGACGCTGCCGATCCTCGAGGCCTGGACGGAGCTGGCCGCGGTGGCCGCGATCACCGAGCGCGCGAAGCTCGGCACGCTGGTCACGCCGCCCTTCTTCCGCAACCCGGCGATCCTCGCCAAGCAGATCGCGACGCTCGACCAGATCGCGCCCGGGCGCGCGATCGCCGGCCTCGGCGCCGGCTGGTTCCAGCCCGAGTTCGAGCAGACCGGCTGCGCGTTCCCGAGCACGCGCGAGCGGCTGCGCGCGCTCGAGGAGACGGTCGAGATCTGCACGCGCCTGTGGCGCGACGAGAAGGCCACCTTCGAGGGGCGACACTTCTCGGTGCGCGACGCGATCTGCGAGCCGAAGCCTTCGCAGCGGCCCGAGATCCTGATCGGCGGCGGCGGCGAGAAGGTGCTGATGGGGATCGCCGCGCGCCACGCGGACACGTGGAACAACATGGCCGTGTTCCAGGCGCAGCTCGCGCACAAGGTCGACGCGCTGCGCCGGCGCTGCGACGACCTCGGCCGCGACCCGGCGACGCTCGAGATCTCGCAGCAGTGCGTCGTCGTGATCGCCCCGGACGAGGGCGCGGCCCGCACGTCGCTCGACAAGGCGAGGAAGGTCTACGGCGGCCACATGGGCGGCGCGCTCGAGGAGCACGGGATCTGGGGCTCGCCCGAGGGCGTGATCGAGGGCATCGAGCGCCACCGCGCGCTCGGCGTGAGCCTGTTCGTGATCGAGTTCTTCGGCCGCGACACGCGCGAGCCGGCGCGCCTGTTCGCGGAGAAGGTGATGCCGGCGTTCGCCTAGCGGTCAAGCGCGGCGGAGCCGCGCGCGGCAGCTTGGCGGTCTGCGGCTCGAAGAGCCGCTCCGCCAAGACCACGGATGCCGAAGGCATCTAGTGAGCGAGGCGTAGCCGAGCGGAGTCGGACAGTGGCCTCCGCTGCCGCAGCGCCCCGGTCTCGTCGCCAAATCCTGGATCACGCTGCTAGTCGCACTCGCCGATTCGGCGCCCGTCGAACTTCATCGCCATCGTCACGCTCGTCTGGCCCGACTGCATCGCCATGTCCATCTTGCCGTCGACGCTGTCGCCCTCGGAGACGTAGACGGCGCGGCCGGTCATCCGTCCGCCGGGGCCGGTGCACTCGACGTCCCACGAGAGCCTTCCGGCGCTCGCCTCGACGTCGCTGAAGCTGCAGCCCTGGGCCTGGCTCATCAGGCGCTCGGCATCCCACTCCTCGTCGGTGACGCACTCGGTGCGCGTCTCGACGCGCGGCTCGGGCATCATCGAGTTCTCGATCTCGGTGCGGATCTGCCACTTGCCGGGCTGGATCGCGAGGTTCTCGGCGGCCGCGGCGAGCGGCGCGGCGAGCGCGCAGGCGAGGACGAGGACGACGGGAGAAGAGGTGCGCACGGGGCCTCCGGTTTCGTGCGCCGCAGCATAGCGGCGGCGCGTCAGGTCAGCAGCGCGGCGATCTCGCGCACGTGGGAGTCGTCGTCGCCGAGCTCGCTCAGCGCGCTCGCGAGGCGCAGCACGTAGTCGGCGTTCGCGCCGCTCGCGCCGCGGCTCGCGCGCACCTGGGCGGCGATCTCGGCCGCCGCAGCCGGGCCCAGGAAGTTCGGGTTGCCCGGGCCGGCCACGTAGACGAGCCCCGGCTGCGGCGCGCGCGCCGCGCCGCGGAAGTGCAGCTCGACCTCGAGCCGCTCGAAGCCGCCGCTCTCGCGCGCGTCGAGGCGCTCGAGGATCGCGTCGCGCCCGTCGGGGCCGACGCGGTAGGCGACGCCGACGCAGCGCGCCCCGGCCTCGGCGACGAGCGTCACGACGCGGCCCGGCGCGTCGGGGCGTCCGCGGTGGTCCGGCGAGCCCTGCCAGAAGCGGCGGGCGAAGCCGCGCAGCTCGGCCGCGGCGCGCTCCTCGTAGTCGAAGCCGGGCCGCCAGACGAGCGACCCGTAGCCGAAGATCCAGAGGCCGCCGTCGCGCACGCGCGCATGCTAGCGGAGCGGGCACGCACGCCCGTAGAATCGCGGCGGGCGACGAGTGCGGCCGGAGCGCCGCGGAGGAGCGATGACGGTCATCGAGCAGGTTCCGCGGGAGCACCCGCCGCTGGAGGGCCGGGTCGCGCTCGTCACCGGCGCGACCTCCGGCATCGGTCAGGAGACGGCCGTCGAGCTCTCGAGGCGCGGCGCGCACGTCGTGCTCGTCGGGCGCGACCCGGCGCGCGCCGAGGCCGCGGCGCGCGACGTCGCGAGCCGCGGCGGCGGCCGGCCGGTC
>CAZQYK010000413.1:0-3199 GCA_964597285.1 uncultured Spirochaetales bacterium | reverse complement strand
GCGTGGGCGAGGGCGGAGGCCGCGCGCGAAGCGATCGACGAGGAGCGCGCGCGACTCGCCGACGGCGACGCGCGGGGCGTTTCGCCCCCCGACGAGATCGTCGCGCGCGCCGCCACGCGCGCGCGCGAGCTCGCGCGGCCGCACCCCGAGCGCGTCGTCAACGCCACCGGGATCGTGCTCCACACGAACCTCGGCCGCGCGCCGCTCGCGCCCGGCGCGGCGGCTGCGGTCGAGCGCGCGGCCCGCAGCTACGGCGACCTCGAGCTCGACCTCGCGACGGGCGGGCGCGGCGCGCGCGGCGCGGCGATCGAGCGCAAGCTGCGCCGGCTCGGCGGCGCCGGCGGCGCGCTCGTCGTCAACAACAACGCCGCCGCGCTGCTGCTCGTGCTGACTGCGCTCGCGCGCGACCGCGCCGCCGTCGTGTCGCGCGGCGAGCTCGTCGAGATCGGCGGCTCGTTCCGCGTGCCGGAGATCGTCGCGTCGGCCGGCGTGCGGCTGCTCGAGGTCGGCACGACGAACCGCACGCACCGCGCCGACTACGAGGCGGCGATCGGGCCCGACACGGCGCTCTTGCTGAAGGTGCACCGCAGCAACTTCGCCCTGCGGGGCTTCGTCGCCGAGGTCGACCTCGCCGAGCTCGCCGAGCTCGCGCGCGCGCACGGGCTGCCGCTCGTCGAGGACCTCGGCAGCGGCACGCTCGTCGACCTCGCGCGCCACGGGCTGCCGGACGAGGCGTGGGCGCCGGGCCGGCTCGCGCGCGGCGCCGACGCGGTGTGCTTCTCCGGCGACAAGCTGCTCGGCGGGCCCCAGGCCGGCATCGTGCTGACGCGCGAGGCGGCGCTCGCCGAGCGGCTGCGCCGCCACCCGATGGCGCGGGCCCTGCGCGTCGACAAGCTGACGCTCGCGGCGCTCGACTGGACCCTCGACGCACATCTCGACGGCCGGGCCGAGCGCGAGGTGCCGGTGCTGCGCCAGCTGCTCGCGTCGCCCGACGCGCTGCGGCGCCGTGCCGAGGCGCTCGCGGCGCGGATCGCCGCGCTGCCGGGGCTCGCCGCGGCCCGGGCCGAGCCGACGAGCGGCCGGGCCGGCGGCGGGTCGCTGCCCGAGCACGAGCTCGCCGGCTGGGGGGTCGCGCTCGAGGCCCCGGCCGGCGTCGGGGGCGGCATCGGCGTCCTCGCGGCCCGGCTGCGCGCCGGCCGCCCGCCGCTGGTCGCGCGCGTGCGCGACGGCCGGCTCGTGCTCGACGTCCGCACCCTGCTCGACGGAGACGAGGACGCCGTCGTCGCGGCGCTGCGCGACGCGCTGCGTTGATGCCGACGGGGGCTTCCCGTACGATCCCGAGGCGTTCCATGCTGGACTCGAACGTCCTCGTCCTGAATCGGTCGTATCTGCCGATCCACGTCACGTCGGTTCGTCGCGCCTTCTCGCTGATCTACCAGGGCACCGCACTCGCCGTGAACGGCCGCTACGAAACCTTCGACTTCGACGCCTGGCGGCGCGTCGAGTCGAACGGCGACGAGAAGGTCGGGACGCCCGGCGGCGGGATCCGGGTCCCAAGAGTGATCGTGCTCCAGGGCTACGACCGGGTGCCGCGGCGCCACGTGCGCTACAGCCGGCTCAACATCTTCGCGCGCGACAGCTTCACGTGTCAGTACTGCGGCTCGCGGCCGCACCGCTCGAAGCTGAACCTCGACCACGTGGTGCCGCGCTCGCTCGGCGGAAGGACGACCTGGGAGAACGTCGTGTGCAGCTGCATCGACTGCAATCGGCGCAAGGGTGGGCGCACGCCGTCGCAGGCGCGGCTGCGGCTGCGCCGGCGACCGGTGAAGCCGACCTGGACGCCGATGCTGACGCACATCGGTGCGCGGATACGCCACGAGGAGTGGCGGCCGTTCCTGCACATCGCCGAGCGCGAGGCGGGGGTGGCGGCCGGAGGCTGAGGCGGGCGCGCCCGGGCCGGGGGGGTCCGGGGGCGGCGGCGGATCGATCGGACCGCGGAGACGCGGGGGGGTGAGAGGTGATCAGCGGGACTCGCGTGGGACCGCCCGAGCGCGCTGCACCGCGCCTGATTCCGTTCGGCGGCGGCAAGGGCGGCGTCGGCAAGACCTTCGTCGCGGCGAACCTCGCCGCGACGCTCGCGCGCGCCGGCCACCGCGTCGTCGCGGTCGACGGCGACCTCGAGGGTGCCAACCTCCACACCGCGCTCGGCGTCGCGCGGCCGCGCTACAGCCTGGCCGACTTCGCCGCGGAGCGCGAGGAGGACCTGCAGAAGCTCGTCGAGGCGACGCCGATCCCGAACCTGCGCCTGATCGCCGCGACGCGCGCGAACCTCTCGAACCCCCAGCTCGACCACGCGGTGCGCGTGCGCTTCGTGCGCGAGCTGCGCGCGCTCGACGCAGACTTCGTGCTGCTCGACCTCGGCGCCGGCGCCGACGCCGCGGTGATGGACTACTTCATGGTCTGCGACGACGGCGTCGTCGTGATGGCGCCCGAGCCGACCTCGGTCGAGAACGCCTACGCGTTCATGCGCGCGGCCTTCTACCGGCGCCTGCGGCTGTCGATGCTCTCGCCCGAGGTGCGCCGCGTCGTCGGGCTCGCGATGGACGAGCGCAACGAGCGCGGCATCCGCACGCCGCTCGACCTGCTGCGCGAGGTGCAGTCCTTCGACGGCGACGAGGGGCAGCGCTTCGTCGCGGTGATGCGCGCGTTCCGGCCGCGGATCGTCGTCAACGACGTGCGCAGCGCCGAGGACATCCGCCTCGGCTTCGGCGTCTGCAGCGTGTGCCGCAGGTACTTCGGCTTCGGGGCCGACTACATCGGCTACGTGAACCACGACGCCGCCGTGCGCGCTTCGGTGCGCGCGCGACGCCCGCTCGTCGAGACCGACCCCCGCTCCGACGCCGCCGTCTACCTGTCGCGCATCGCGCGCAAGCTGATCGCCCCGCCCGCGCCGCGCGGCGCCGGGGCGGGCGCGGGGGGCCGATGAAGCCGATCACCGAGCAGGACCACTACGAGGCGCTCGACCTCTCGCGCGGCGCCGACGCGGAGCAGATCGAGCGCGCCTACCGGCTCGCGCTCGCGACCTACAGCGAGGACTCGCTCGCCGGCTACCCGGTGTTCGAGCCCGGCGACGTCGAGCTGCTGCGCGAGCGCATCGAGCTCGCCTACCGCACGCTCGCGGACGACGCGCGCCGCCGCA
>CAZQYK010000412.1:0-4157 GCA_964597285.1 uncultured Spirochaetales bacterium | reverse complement strand
TGCGCGCGAGCGCGCGCTTGACGCCGCGCACCGCGAGCGGCGAGCAGCCGGCGATCTCGGTCGCGAGCGCGCGCGCGGCCGGAAGCACCTCGGCCGGCTCGACGCAGCGGTTGGCGAGTCCGATCGCCGCGGCCTCGGCGCCGTCGACGATGCGGCTCGTGTACAGCAGCTCCGCGGCAAGCGGGCCGCCGACCAGCCGTGGCAGCGTCCACGTCGCGCCCATGCCCGGGTGCAGGCCGAGCCGCGTGAAGTTCAGGCCGAGCTTCGCCTCGCGCGAGACGATGCGCAGGTCGCAGGCGAGCGCGACGCACAGGCCGGCGCCGACCGCGTGGCCGTTGATCGCCGCGATCGTCGGGCAGGGCAGGTCGCGGACCGACAGGAACAGGCCGTAGAACGCGCGCATGCCGTCGCGGATCGGGCGTCGCGCGCGCCCGGGCGCCCGCGAGCCCTCGTCGGCGCGGCCCGAGATCATGCCGAGGTCGCCGCCGGCCGAGAACGCGCGGCCGGCGCCGGTCAGGATCACCGCGCGCAGCGCCGCGTCGCCGCGCAGCTCGGCGATGCGCTCGGCGAAGGCCTCGCCCATCGCCGCGGTCATCGCGTTGCGCCGCTCGGGGTCGTTGAAGCACAGCGTCGCGACGGGGCCGTCGCTCTCGAGGAGGACCAGGGGGTCGGCCATCGCGCCAGCCTGCCCGAGTCCGGCGGGGCCGGCAAGCGTGACGCTGGAGCCGGTAAACGCCCGGGTGCTTCGGCCAGCACCCGGGCGTCGGATTCTGGGCTGCGCTCCTAGTCCGCCGAGCGGCGCAGGAAGGCCGGCCGGTCGCGGTCCTCCTCGTCGTCGTCCTCGCTGCCCTGGCGGCGCAGGAAGGTCGGCACGTCGAGCTCGTCCTCGAAGGGCGACATCCACTCGTCGCTGCTCCGCGGCGCCGGGCGGGCCGGCGCGTGCGGCTCGGCCGCCGGCGGCAGCATCGTCGTCTGCTGCGGCGGGGCCTCGCGCCGCTCGGCCGACGCCGACAGCGGCGCGCGGTCGGCCGGCGGCTCGCGCCGCAGCGGCGTCACGTTGCCGGCATCGACGTAGACCTCGCGCTCGTCGCGCCCGCGGCGCACGTGGTCGCCGTCGAGACCCGTCGCGATCACGGTCACGCGCATCTCGCCCTCGGGCATCGTCTCGTCGATCACGGCGCCGAAGATGATGTTCGCGTCCTCGTGCGCCGCCTCCTGGATCAGCGTCGAGGCCTCGTGCACCTCGTAGAGCGCCAGGTCCGGCCCGCCGGTGATGTTGATCAGCACGCCGTGGGCGCCGTCGATCGACAGGTCCTCGAGCAGCGGGCTCGAGATCGCCATCCGCGCGGCCTCCTCGGCGCGCCCGTCGCCGCTCGCGATGCCGGTGCCCATCAGCGCCACGCCCATCTCGTTCATGATCGTCCGCACGTCGGCGAAGTCGAGGTTGATCAGGCCGTGGATCGTGATCAGGTCCGAGATGCCGCGCACCGCGTTGTGCAGCACGTCGTCGGCGAGCTTGAACGCGTCGCGCATCGCGGTGTTCTTCCCGGCGAGCGCGAGCAGGCGCTGGTTCGGGATCGTGATCACCGTGTCGACGACGCGGTGCAGCTCCTCGAGCCCGCGCTCCGCGTGGCGCTGCCGCACCCGCCCTTCGAACAGGAAGGGCTTCGTGACGACGCCGACGGTCAACGCGCCGGCCTCGCGCGCCACCTCGGCGACGATCGGCGCAGCGCCGGTGCCGGTGCCGCCGCCGAGGCCCGCGGTGACGAACACCATGTCGGTGCCGTCGAAGAGCTCGGCGAGGCGCTCGCGCACCTCGAGCGCCGAGCTGCGGCCCTTGTCCGGATCGGCGCCGCAGCCGAGACCGCGCGTCACGTCGCTGCCGAGCTGCAGCTTGAATGGCGCGAGGTTGTGCTGAAGCGCCTGGGCGTCGGTGTTCGCGGCGATGAACTCCACGCCGCGCAGCCCCGAGGCCACCATGTTGTTCAGGGCGTTGCCGCCCCCGCCGCCGACCCCGACGACCTTGATCACGGCCTTCTGGCTCGCGGTCTTGTCGAGCTCGAGCGGCTCGCGGAGGTCTTCCGCCTCCGGCTCCATCCCCTCGATCAGCTCGCCCTGCTGACGGTCGTGCGGGCGCGTCCCGCCACGCTCGTTCGAACGCTTGGTCGCCATGCTCTCACCCCCCAGTGTCGCGATGGCTATTTCGGTGAATCGTACACGAAAACCCCGTTTCTTGTAGGTCTCCGGGGCTTCTTTTCTACTCGAACTGGTAGAACCAGTCGCGCATCCGCTGCTTCACGCGGCCGAAGATCGACTCGTCGCGGATCCGGAAGCGCGTGTTCTCCCGGTCCTGGCTGGCGCCGAAGAGCACGAGCCCGACGCCGGTCGCGTACATCGGGCCGCGGACGACGTCCTGCAGCCCGCCGACCCGCGTCGGGATGTCGGCCCGGACCGGCGTCTCGAAGATCTCCTCCGCGAGGTCGAGCACGCCCTCGAGCGCCGAGCAGCCCCCGGTCAGCACCACGCCGGACGGGATGCGGTCCTCGAGACCCTCCTTGACCAGCGACTGGCGGGCCAGCGACAGGATCTCGTCCATCCGCGGCTCGATGATCTCGCACAGCAGCTTGCGCGAGACCTCCCGCGGGCGCCGGCCGCCGACGCTCGGCACGCTGATCACGTCGTCGCTGGTCAGGAAGCGCGACGCCGCGACGCCGAACTTCTTCTTGACCCGCTCCGCCTCCTCGAAAGGCGTGCGCAGGCCCACCGCGATGTCGTTCGACACGTGCGCGCCGCCGAGGCCGAGCACCGAGGTGTGCTGGATCGAGCCCTCCGCGAAGACGACGACGTCGGTCGTGCCGCCGCCGATGTCGATCAGGCACACCCCGAGGTCCTGCTCGTCCTCGGCGAGGCAGGCCTCGGCGCTCGCCAGCGGCTCGAGCACGATGTCCATCACGTTCAGCCCGGCCTTGTTCGCGCACTTGACGATGTTCTGCGCGCTCGTGACGGCCGCCGTGACGATGTGGATCTTCGCCTCGAGCCGCACGCCGCTCATCCCGAGCGGCTCCCGGATCCCGTCCTGGTCGTCGATGATGAACTCCTGCGGGATCACGTGGATGACCTCGCGGTCCATCGGGATCGAGACCGCCTTCGCCGCGTCGATCACCCGCTTGACGTCGCCGGGCGCGACCTCGCGGTCCTTGACCGCGACGACCCCGTGCGAGTTGAAGGCCCGGATGTGGCTGCCGGCGATCCCGGCGTAGACCGAGCTGATCTCGCAGTCGGCCATCAGCTCGGCCTCCTCGACGGCGTGCTTGATCGACGCGACCGTCGCGTCGATGTCGACGACCACTCCCTTGCGCAGGCCGCGCGAGGGATGGGTGCCGATGCCGACGATGTCGATGCCGCTCTCGGTCGGCGCCGCGACGATCTCGCAGATCTTCGTCGTGCCGATGTCGAGCCCTACGATCAGATCCTCTCTCCTGGACATGTTCGTCTCCCCCCTGAGACCGGGCCGCCGGAGCCACCGCGCGGCCGCGTTGCGGGCGGCGTGACGGATCCCCGTCACGTCGCCTCTTTCGCCGACGCCCCCCCGGCGCCGGCAGCTTCCTCGCCCCGCAGGACCGCCTGGCCCTCGAAGCGCAGATCGACCTGGGTCGCCTCGGCGACCTCCGCCGGCCGATGCTTCATCAGCTCGGCCATCTTGCGCACGCGCGCGTCGAGCTCGCCGCTGCCGAGCACGAAGCGCGCGTCGAGACCCGGCAGCCGCAGCACGAGGCCCTCCGGGTCGCTCTCGTCGCCGACGACGATCTCGCGCGGCAGCGCGAGCCCGCGCTCGGGCAGCGAGCGCGCGACGCGGATCGCCTCGGCCAGCCGCGCGTCGGGCTCGCCCGGCGGCGGCTGGTTCTCGCAGCGCAGCCGCGGCAGCGGCTCGGCCTCGCGCTCGCCGAGCACCGCGAAGGGCCGCCCCTCGGCGTCGACGCCGAGCGGTCCGCCGCGCGCCTGGATCACCGCGAGCGGCTGGCGCTCGCGCACGCCGAGCACGACCGTGCCGCCCGGCAGCCGCGCGGCGCGCGCGTCGGCGACCCACGCGTTCTCGCGCAGCGCGCGCACGAGCGCATCGGGGTCGGCGCTGCGGTAGTCGGCGCCCGGCGCGAGGC
>CAZQYK010000411.1:0-4754 GCA_964597285.1 uncultured Spirochaetales bacterium | reverse complement strand
GGTGCGCGCCCATCTCCGCGTGGGCGCGCTGCCCATCGACGTCACCAACGCCGTCCTCGCCAGCCTGGAGGCGTCCGACTTCGCGTTGCCCGCCGGCTACTCGCTGCTCGTGGGGGGCGACTCCGAAGAACAGGCTGCCGCGGTGTCGAGTCTGTTGACCTACGCCCCCGTGCTCGGCGTCCTGATGGTGGCCACCGTCGTGCTGTCGTTCCGGAGCGCCGCCCTGGCGGCCCTGCTCTTCGCCGTCGCGGGCCTGTCGGCCGGCTTCGGCCTGCTCGCCACATGGGTGAGCGGCTTCCCATTCAGCTTCAACTCCATCCTGGGCACGGCCGGCCTGATCGGCGTCGCCCTGAACGACGCGATCGTGGTGCTCGCGGCAATCCGGGGGGAACGGCGGGCGCGGGAGGGGCAGATCGATGCGGTGGTGGATGCCGTGCTCGGCTGTGGGCGGCACGTGTTGTCGACGACGCTCACGACCATCGGCGGGTTCCTGCCGCTCCTGCTCTTCGTGGGCGGCGACTTCTGGCCGCCGCTCGCGATCGTGCTGGCGGGCGGGGTCGCCGGGGCGACGATGCTCGCGACGGTGTTCGTGCCGGCGGGATACGTCGCGATCCGGCGCAGCGTGCGCCCAGGCGAAGCAGAGCTGGCCGCGTGCGCCGCACCGGCGACCGCGTAGCTTCCGCGAAGCGGATGGTCGATCAGGACCAGCGCGGCTCCAGTCATTCGCGTCCCACACCCTCGGATAGCCTGGCCCAATTCATTGGATTTCTTGGGGTTTGGCGCGGCGGATGCGGGTTTTGGGAAGGTCGCAGCTAGACTTCTTAAGCAGATGATTTTATTGAAAAAAATTGGTGGAGGCGGCGGGAATCGAACCCGCGTCCGCATGGCGTCCGGTGGACGCGTCTACGTGCGTAGCTCCTGCTCGATTTCGGCGGGGCCTGTCGCAGGAACCGGGAGAAGCGCCCGCCTAGACAGACTTGATTCTCGCCCCCGGATGCGGCCTGTCAGCGGCCGGGGGCCAGTCTCCTGATGACGCCCGCGACCCGCTAGGAGACGTCACGGACGGGCGTCGCTACTCCAGGGTTTAGCTAGGCAGCGATTGCGTAGTTGTCGTCGGCAGTTATCACTACCAACTTGCCACCGGATTAACGAGGAAGGTGACCCCCTCGGCACGCAGCGCCCGCCTTCGACCACCCGTCGAAGCCGATCGCCCCCACGGAGGTCGAGGTTACGCCCCGCCGGGCCGCGCGCAACTCGGGCCCCGTCCCGCCCCGCCCGGCCCGTCTTGATCCCCCGCCCCGGCCCCCCGATGATCGGGGCGATGCAGCTCTCGGCGGCCGAGAAGAAGCGGATCTGCGACGCGGCCCGGCGCCTGCGCGAGGCCGAGCGGCCGGTGCGGGTGCTGCGCTCGGTGGCGTGGAGCCCCGAGCACCGAGAGCGCTTCCTCGCGCGCGGGGCGCACCGGATGCCGCAGGTCGAGTACCCGCGCTTCGACCCCGGCCCGACGCTCGCGGCGCTCGCCGAGCTGCGCGTCGACGTCAGCGGCGACGGCCCGGTCGACGCCTGGCTGCTGCGGCAGGCGCAGGCGATCGAGGACGCCGCGCACATGCTCGCCGGCATCGGGACGCCGGCCTTCTTCCGCCATTCGAGCCGCCTCTACGGCACGCCGACCTCGACGCTCGCCGACGCCGCGACCACGTCGCTCCAGCTCGCCGAGCAGCTCGAGGCGACGCTCGGCGCACTCGCCGGCGTCGACCTCGGCGCGCCGCCCGAGCCGCGCCTGCCGGCCGACGAGGTCGCCGAGTGGCTGCGCGAGGCGGTCGCCGGCCACTTCGGCGCCGACGCGCCCGAGGTGGTGGTGGTCGACCAGCTCTCGGCCGACGCGCTGGCGGGCCCCCGCGCGATCCGGCTGCGCCGCGGCGCGCGCTTCACCGACCGCTACGTCGCGCAGCTCGTGCACCACGAGGCCCACGTGCACGTCGCGACCTCGCTCAACGGCAGCGCGCAGCGCGACCTGCCGCTGCTCGCCGCGAGCCACCCGGGCACGACGCGCACGCAGGAGGGCCTCGCGGTCTTCGCCGAGTTCATCAGCGGCGCGATGGACGTCGACCGGCTCGGACGCCTCGTGGCCCGCGTGCGCGCGATCCAGATGGCGATCGAGGGCGCCGACTTCCTCGAGGTCTACCGCTTCTTCCTCGGCCGCGACATCCCGCCCGAGTCGTCGTTCGAGAGCGCGCGGCGCGTGTTCCGCGGCGGCGTGCTCGGCGGCGGCGCGCCGTTCACGAAGGACGTCGTCTACCTCGACGGCCTGCTGCGCGTGCACAACTTCCTGCGCGCTGCGGTGGCGTCGGGCCGCTCCGACTGCCTGCGCGTGCTCTTCTGCGGCAAGCTCGACGTCGACGACGTGCCGGCGCTGTGCGTGCTCGCGAACGCCGGCCTGTGCCGGCCGGCGCGCTTCCTGCCGCCGTGGGCGCGCGACCTGCGCTTCCTGCTCGCCTACCTCGCGTACTCGTCGTTCCTGAACCGCGTCGACCTCGCGCGCATCCGCGAGCACTTCGACGCGGTGATCGGCCAGGCGCCGCGCGTCGCCGCGAAGCCGGCGTGACGCTCGCGCCGGGCCTGGCCCCGCTGCTCGGGGCCGCGATGGCGCTGTACACGATCGCGCTCTTCGGCATCGCGTGGTGGGCGCGCGGCCGCATCCGCGACAGCGAGGACTATCTCGTCGCCGGCCGCCGCCTCGGGCTCGGGCTTGCGACCGCGACGCTCTTCGCGACCTGGTTCGGCGCCGGCACGCTGCTCGCCGCGGCCGACGAGGTGCGCCGCGAGGGCCTGCGCGCCGCGGCGCTCGACCCTTGGGGCGCCGGCGTGTGCCTGATCCTCGCGGGCCTCTTCCTCGCGCGGCCGCTGTGGGGAATGAAGCTGCTGACCGTGCCCGACTTCTTCCGCCGCCGCTTCGGGCCGCGCGCCGAGACGCTCTCGGCCGTGCTGCTGGTGCCGGGCTACCTCGGATGGATCGCCGCGCAGTTCGTCGCGCTCGGCTCGATGCTCGAGCTCTTCTTCGGCGTCGACCGCGCGCTCGCGATCGCGCTCGTCGCCGCGGTGGGCACCGGCTACACGCTGCTCGGCGGCATGTGGTCGGTGACGCTCACCGACGCGCTGCAGCTCGCGCTGCTCTGCGTCGGGCTCGGCGTGCTCGCGGGGGCGGTGCTCGGCGAGCTCGGCGGGCCGGCGGCCGGCCTAGCGCGGATCGCCGCCGAGACCCCGCCCGAGCGCCTCCAGCCGATCCCCTTCGACGACCTCGCGCCGCTGCTCGCGTGGCTCGGCCTCTTCTGCGCCGGCGCGCTCGGGAACCTCCCCGGCCAGGACCTGCTGCAGCGCGTGTTCTCGGCGCGCTCGGGCGACGTCGCGCGCCGCGCGTGTCTCGTGGCCGGCGTCGCGTACCTCGCGTTCGGCTCGATCCCGCTGCTGCTCGGCCTCGCGTCGGGGCTGCTCGCGCCCGACGCACCGGACCGCGCGATCCTGCCCCGGCTCGCGGGCCTGTTCCTGTCGCCGGCGCTCGCGGTCGTGTTCGCGTTGACGCTGATGTCGGCGGTGCTGTCGACGATCGACAGTGCGATCCTCGCGCCGTCGGCGGTGCTCGCGCAGAACCTGCTGCAGCGCACCCGCCTCGCGCGTGTCGGCGCGCTGCGCCTCGACCGCATCGCCGTCGGGGCGATCGCCGCCGCGAGCCTCGGCGTCGCGTGGGTCGGCGAGAACGCCTACGCACTGCTCGAGGGCGCGTACGAGATCGGCCTCGTGTCGCTGCTCGTTCCGCTCGCGTTCGGGCTGCGCAGCCGGCGCGGCGGCGAGCGTGCCGCGCTGCTCGCGATGAGCGTCGGCACCGGCGCGTGGCTGCTGCACGGCGCGCTCGGCTGGGATTGGTTCGGCGGCCCCGCGCTCGAGGGCGTCGCGCTGCTGCCGACCGGCCTCTCGTGCGCGGCGCTCGCGGCGGCGGTCTACTGGGTCGTCGGCGGCGATCCCGAACCGGCTGCGGACTAGCTGCCGAGCAGCGCGTCGTACGACGAGGCGCTGAAGCCGGTCAGCATCCGGCCACCGACCTCGATCACCGGCACCGCGCGCGCGCCGGTGCGGCGCACGAGCTCGTCGGCGTGGCGGCGCTGGTCGACGTCGCGCTCTTCGAACGCGACGCCTCGCTCCGCGAGGTAGCGCTTCGCCTTGCGGCACGCGCCGCACCAGTCGGCCGAGTAGAGCACGGCTCGCGGATCGCCCGGCGCGCGCGCCGTCGACCCGCGGGTCTCGCCGAGCTGCGCGCGCCGCGCGCGCGCCGCGTCGGCCGGCGTCAGCGGCGGCGGAACGTCGAGCTTCACGAAGCCGACGGTCGCGCGCAGCGGCTCGGGCACGTCCTCGAGCCGCTCGACGAAATGCACGCGCCGCGACGCGTCGACGAACTGGTAGTAGAGGCGCAGCGCCGAGCCCTCGTCCTCGAGGCTCTCCCAGCCCTCGGGCCGCTCGGCGCCGGCCGCAGCGGGCGCGTCGGCGGTGACGACGCCGGGCGGCAGCGGGACGTCGCAGCCGAGGCCTAGCAGCGCGGCGACGAGCCAGAGCCGTGCGGAGCTCGAGAGTCGCATGCCCTTCCTTTCGGCCGTCCGCCCCGCCGGCTGAGCCCCGATTCAAGTCGCGGGCCCCCCGGCCCCAGCCCCCCCAGCTGGTCCCCCCCGGCCGGCGCTGCGCGCGGGTGGCCGCGCTCGCGCGCG
>CAZQYK010000410.1:0-4427 GCA_964597285.1 uncultured Spirochaetales bacterium | reverse complement strand
CTCGGGCGGCAGGCCGCGCTGCTGGCAGGGGTGGCGCTGCTCGCGGCGCCGGACGCGGCGCGAGGCGAGCTGCGGCTCGAGCCGCCGATCTCCGTCGCACAGATCGCCCGCGACACGGAGCTCGGCAGCGTCGAGGTCCCGGGCCTCGGCGCGGTGCGCGTGACGGCCTCCGCGGCCGGGCCGCGGCTCGTGCTGCGCGCTCAGCTCGCGGACGGCGAGATCGTCGGACAGGCCGACACGCTGGCGGCGCTCCCGGAGGCCCTCCTCGTCGTGAAGACCGCCGAGGGCTTCGAGCGCATCCGGATCGCCTGGCCGCCGTCCGTCGCCCGGTGATCCGGATCCGGCCCTTCGCGCGTCCTCCCCTCGAAGCGACCGAGCGCGCACGCGCCCGGCGCTGTGAAGGAGGACTCGATGCGCGCTTCGAACCTCGCTCTCGCCCGCGTCCGGCGCTGCGGCCCGATCGCGGCCGTGCTCTTCGCCGTGGCCTGTGCCGGCACGCCGCCGCGGCCCGGCGAGCTGCCGGCGGTCTCGACCAAGGGCGGGGACTACGTCGATCCCCTCGTCGTGCTTCCGAGAGCCCCCGTCGAGACGGTCTCGAGCGTCGAGGTCCACCTCGCGGAGTCCCTACCGGCCGACAAGGAGAATGCGCTCCAAGAGCTCGGCGGCACCGAGGCGCTCGCGCAGACCCTCGAGAGGTCGCTGAGCGCGAACCGCCGCTTCGATCCGCGCTCCGAGCACGCGCTGCACCTGACGCTCACCGGCTTCGGGCTGCGCTCGGGCTTCAACGTCGTGATGATGGGATCGATGATCGGCGGCGACACCGCCGAAGGAGTGGTCTCGGTCTGGCGCAGCGGAGAGCTGATCCAGCGCTACCCGATCGGCGCGCAGTCGCTGCGAGGCGGCATGTACTCCAACGTGGGCTCGGGCGGCCGCTTCCAGCTCTTGAGCAACGATGTCGCCGTGCGCGTCCTGGCGGGCCTGTAGGCGCTCCGCGCCTAAGGCCGCACGATCGGGAAGTTCTCGTCGGGGGTCTCGAGCAGCGCGAAGAGGCGGCGCAGCGCGAGGCGGCTGCCGTCGACGTCGAGCTCGTCGGAGAAGAGCAGGTCGCCGGCGCCGGCCTGGCCGGAGATCAGGCGCAGGAACATCGGGCGCGTGATCCGCAGCGTCGCGTCGGCGGGCGGGTGCGTGCCGGGCTTCAGCCGGCGGTGGTGGAGCACCGCGTTCTCGATCCACAGCCGGTGCGACTCGCCCGCGTCGGTGAACACGAAGTCGACCGCGAGCGCGACGCCGTCGGCCTCGGGGCCGTTCAGGCGCGCGGCGAAGGCGTCGAAGAAGCGCTCGATCGGCGTGTGGCGCAGCAGCTCGATCGCCGACGCGAGCCCGGTGGCCTCCTCGCTCTCGCCGTGGCGCAGCTCGTACGCGCCCGAGAGGTACACGTCGCGCCACGGCGCCGACTCGGCGCGGTAGCCGAGCTGGTCGTAGCAGCGCGCGAGCCACTCGCGGGCCTCGCCGTCGCCCGGCTCGGCGAACACGAGGTGGTCGAGCAGCGTCGCGGCCCAGCGGTAGTCGCCGGCGTCCCAGGCCTCGCGCGCGCGCTCGAGCACCGCGTCGCGGCCGCCGATCGCGTCGACGTAACGGCGCCCGGCCTCGACCGGCGGCAGCGGGTCGAGGTTCGCCGGGTTGCCGTCGTACCAGCCGAAGTACCACTGGTAGACGGCCTTCGCGTTGTGCTCGACGGTGCCGTAGTAGCCGCGGTTCGCGAGGCTCTTCGCCAGCGAGGGCGGCAGCTCGAGCGCCTCGGCGATCTCGCGCGGCGTGGCGCCCGAGTTCGCCATCCGCAGCGTCTGGTCGTGCACGTACTTGTACGCGTCGCGCTGCTTCGCGAGGTAGTCGACGATGCGCGCGTTGCCCCAGGTCGGCCAGTGGTGGCTCGCGAACATCACCTCGACCTCGGCGCCCCACAGCCGCAGCGCCTCGTCGATGTAGCCGCTCCAGCGCAGCGCGTCGCGCACCTTCGCGCCGCGCAGCGTGTAGAGGTTGTGCATCGTGTGCGACACGAGCTCGGCGCCGCAGAACGCGCGCTGCTCGGGCAGGTAGAAGGTCAGCTCGGCCGGCGCCTCGCTCTCGGGCGCGTACTGGAACACGAAGCGCACGCCGTCGATCACGAGCTCGGTCGGCGTGCGGTCGATCGTCTCGGTCGGCGCGACGAGGCCGACGCGCCCGATCGCCGGTGCCTTGCCGAGACCCGAGTCGACGTGGCCGCGCGGCCCGCGCGGCAGGCGGCGGCCGTACATCAGCTCCGCGCGGCGGCGCATCGCGATGCCGGCGAGCACGTTCTCGCTCGTCGCCTCCTCCAGGAAGTTCGCCGGCGCGATCACGCGCACCCCTCGCGCGGCGATCTCCTCGGGCTCGATCACCCCGGCGACGCCGCCGAAGTGGTCGATGTGGCTGTGCGTGAAGATGATCGCGCTGACCGGCCGCTCGCCGAGCGCGCTCTGGACGAGCGACCACGCGGCGCGCGCGGTCTCGCGCGAGGTCAGCGGGTCGACGACGATGCGGCCGGTCGCGCCCTCGATCACCGTCAGGTTCGCGAGGTCGTAGCCGCGCACCTGGTGGATGCCGGGCGCGACCTCGAAGAGGCCGTGCACGTTGTCGAGCCGCGCCTGGCGCCACAGGCTCGGGTTCACGCTCGCCGGCGGGGCCTCGTCGGCCTGGAAGGCGTAGTCGGCGGTGCTCCAGACGACGTTGCCGCCGGCGTCGCGGATCACGACCTCGTCGCTGCCGGCGACGCGGCCGCGGCGCGCGTCGTCGTAGTCGGTCGCGTCGCCGAGCGGCAGCTCGGCGTACGCGGCCATGGCGCGGCGCGTGTGCTCGGTCGGCGCGGTGAAGCCGGCCGCGTCGGGCGCGTCGTCGCCGGGCGGCGGCGGCGGCGGAGGCGCGGCGCACGCGGCGGCGAGCGCCGCGGCGGCGAGCGCGAGCGGGCGGAGCGGGGGCTGTGCGTGCACGGGGGCTCCTAGACGAAGCGGCGGAAGTTCGGCTTGCGCTTCTCGCGCAGCGCGTTGCCGCCCTCCTTCGACTCTTCGGTTCCGTAGTAGAGCGCGACGGCCTGGAACGCGAGCCCGCCGATGCCGCGGATGCTCTCGCTGTCGGCGTTGAAGGAGCGCTTCGCGAGCGAGATCGCGGTGGGGCTGCGCTCGACGAGCTCGGCGCACCACTCGGCGACGCCGGCGTCGAGCGAGTCATCGGCGAAGACCTCGTTGACGAGGCCCATCTCCTTCGCCTCGCGCGCGCCGTAGCGGCGGCACAGGTACCACATCTCGCGCGCCTTCTTCTCGCCGACGACGCGCGCGAGGTACGCGGTGCCGAAGCCCGGGTCGACCGAGCCCATCTTCGGCCCGACCTGCCCGAAGATCGCCGACTCGGCGGCGAGCGTCAGATCGCAGAGCGTCGCGAGCACGTTGCCGCCGCCGATCGCGTAGCCGCGCACCTTCGCGATCACCGGCTTCGGCGCGTCGCGCATCGCGCCGTGCACCTCGTCGATCGGCATGCCGAGCACGCCGCGGCCGCCGGCGTACTTGCCGTCGCCGTGGTCGCTCTGGTCGCCGCCGGTGCAGAACGCACGCTCGCCGGCGCCGGTCAGCACGATCGCGCCGACGTCGGAGTCGTAGCCGGCCTCGCGGAACGCGACGGTGAGCTCCTCGCAGGTGCGCGCGCGGAACGCGTTCAGCACCTTCGGGCGGTCGATCGTGATCGTCGCGACGTGGTCGGCGACCTCGTAGCGGATGTCCTCGAACTCCATCGCGGCCCTCCCGTTCGAACTTCGCTCGGCTTCGCCTCGCTGCGCGCGCCCTGCGGGCGCTTGCCTATCCGTGCATGGTCAGTCCGCCCGAGACGCTGAGCGTCTGGCCGGTGATGAACGCGGCCTCGTCGGAGAGCAGGAACGCGACGAGGCCGGGGTAGTCGTCGGGGCGCGCGAGCCGGCGCATCGGGATCGCGCGCTCGAGCGCCGCGGCGAGCTTGCCCGACGGGTCGAAGCTCGCGAAGAGCGGCGTGTCGGTCGGACCCGGCGACACGACGTTGACGGTGATGCCGGCGCGCGCGTGCTCGCGCGCGATCGACTTCGAGAACGCGACGATGCCTCCCTTGCAGGCCGCGTACACCGACTCGCCCGACGAGCCGACGCGCCCGGCGTCGGACGCGAGGCTGACGATGCGCCCGGCGCCTGCTGCCGCCATCCGGCGCAGCACCGCGCGCGTGACGTGCAGCGGGCCGTAGAGGTTGACGTCGATCACGCGGCGCCAGTCTTCGGGCGTCGTGTCGAGGAAGTCCCCGGCGAGGTCCCAACCCGCCCCGTTGACGAGGCCGCCGATCGGGCCGGCGTCGCGCTCGAACGCCGCGACCGCGCGCTCGACCGCTTCGCCGTCGAC
>CAZQYK010000409.1:0-6364 GCA_964597285.1 uncultured Spirochaetales bacterium | reverse complement strand
CAAGCGCGGCGTGCTCGTCGACGCGCGCGGCCAGCGCTTCGTCAACGAGGACGCCTACTACGGCCGGCTCGGCGAGGTCGCGCTGCTCGAGCGCGAGGGGCGCGCGTGGCTCGTCGTCGACGACGCGATCTTCGAGAAGCCCACCTACGAGCGCGCGCTCGCCGCGGTCGGCGAGACGCCGGCCGAGCTCGAGCGCGAGCTCGGCCTGCCCGAGGGCAGCCTCGAGGCGACGCTCGCGCTCTACAACCGCCACGCGAGCCGCGGCGTCGACCCCGTCTTCCACAAGGATCCGCGCTGGGTCACGCCGCTCGAAGCAAAGCCCTTCGGCGCGTTCGACTGCACCGTCGAGGGCTCGCTCTACGCCGCGTTCACGCTCGGCGGGCTCCACACCGACGTCGACGGGCGCGTGCTCGACGCCGACGGCGACGCGATCCCGGGCCTGTTCGCCGCCGGCCGCGCGACCTCGGGGCTCTCGGTCGGCGGCTACAGCAGCGGGCTCTCGCTCGGCGACGGCACCTTCTTCGGGCGCCGCGCGGGGCGCTGCGCCGCCGGCCGCTGACGCGGATGCCCGACTGGTGGCCGGCGCTGCTGCTCGGCGTCTTCGCGACCCACCTGCCCTTCTTCGCGTGGCGCTGGCGGCGCAGCGGCGAGCGGCGCCACGCGGCGACGACGCTGACCTTCGCGCTGCTCGTCGCCACGTACGGGCTGCGCGTCTTCGCGCCGGAGCTGCACGTCGGCGGCGTGTCGCTCTTCCGCGCCGTGCGCGCGTGCGCGTGGGCCGCCGCGGCGCTGAGCATCGGCCTGCTCGTGCGGCACCTGCTGCGCGCCCGCCGCCGCGGCGAAGAATCTCTCGATCGCTGAATCGCACCGCGGATCGCGCGCTTCGCGCTCGCGTTGCGCATCGGTGAGCGCGAGCTGCACGCGATCTGCCGGCGGATTCGCTGTCACCTCGTTCGACGTCGACATCACTCACTGACAGCCCGTGCACTTCAGGCGGGCGCGATCCCCCCCGACGAAGGACTCTCACCGATGCGACGACGTCTCCTGCTCTCCCTGATCGTGGTCATCACTGCATCGCTGGGCGCGGACTGCAGCGGCAGCAGCAGCAGCAACCCCTCCGCGGCCGAGGCCATCACCGGGACGGATCTCCAGCAGCAGGACGGGCCCGGCTCGCCGGCCCCGGAGCCGAGCGCGGCGCTGATCTTCGGCGCCGGCCTGCTGACCGCGTACCTCGCCACCCGACGCCGCTAGCCTCCTGCCGCGCCCGCCGGTGCAGGCGGGCGCGCGGTCGCGGCGGCTACGGGTGCACCGAGTACGCGAAGACGCCCTGGTCGACGCGGCGACCGAGGCGGATCGTGCGCCCTGCGACGCGCTGGTGGAACCCGGTGCGGCCCGAGCGGTCGGCGACCGCGCGTTCGGCGAGCTCCATCATCTTCTGCGTCACCGCCTCGCCCTTCGCGGCGAAGATCGCGCCGTTCACGCGCTGCATCGCGACCCGCGCCGACGGCGGCAGGTGCCCGCGCGAGGCCGACACGCGCACCGTGAACGCCACCCGCTCGGCCGACACCTCGTACTGGGTGCCGCCGACCACCGCGGTGTACGCGACGCCGCCGTCGCGCATCCGCGCGCTGCGCCAGTCGGGGACGCCGGGGTCCGCGGCGGTCATCGGCGGGCGCATCCGCGCGACGATCTCCCGCACCTCGAAGCCGCCGATGTAGGTGCCGGCGGGCGCCTGCGAGGCCGGCGCGCTGCGCGGTCGGGTGCGCGCGATCCGGCGCTTCGTCTGCTTCGCCTGGGCCTGCGCGCGGCGCTGCTCGTCGGTGCGGCGCGCCTCGACCTGCCGGCGCGTCTTCTCGGGCAACAGCTTCAGCAGGCTGCCGGGGATGCGTCCGAGCTCGGTGGCGACGCTGCCCTCGACCAGGACGCGCTCGAACATCGTCGCGCGGTCGCTCTCGACGTAGAAGAAGTAGAGCTTCTGCCGGTCGACGATGTAGAACCAGTCGGGCCGCCCGTTCTTCGCGACGTAGGCCGAGAGCGTCGAGTCGAGCGCGAGCTCGGCCTGGAGGCGCTGCGCGCCGCGTCCGCCGCTCGGCGACAGCGGCTCGCCGGCGTACTGCTTCGCCTGGACGCCGTGCTCGATCGCCGCGCAGCCGAGGCACAGCGCGACGAGCAGTGCGCCGCCGCCGCGCAGCGCGCGGCGCAGGCGGACGGAGCCGGGACGGTCCATCCCCCCGGAATCGACCGCCCGCCGGGGGCCCTGAAGCCGGCGCGGCCAGCTCAGCCCCGGAAGCGCACCGGCAGGTGCTTGAGCCCGAACAGCCGGTTGTCGCGCGTCCAGACCGGGTCGCCCGCGATCTCGACGCGGCGGCCGCTGGCGAAGAGCTCCTCGAGCATCACGCGGATCTCGAGCCGCGCGAGATTTGCGCCCAGGCAGTAATGCACGCCGTGGCCGAAGCCGAGATGCGGGTTCGGGTCGCGCGCGACGTCGAAGCGGTAGGGGTCGGCGAAGACCGCGGCGTCGCGGTTCGCCGACATCTCCCAGAAGGTCAGCTTCTCGCCCGCGCGCAGCCGCCGGCCGCCGAGCTCCGCGTCGCGCGTCAGCGTGCGCCGCTTGTAGAGCGACGGCGTCGTCCAGCGCACGATCTCCTCGACCGCGCCCGGCAGCAGCTCCGGCCGGCCCGCGAGCCGCTCCCACGCGCCGGTCTCGAGCAGCGCCTGGACGCCGCCGGCGATCGCCTTGCGCGTGGTCTCGCTGCCGGCGACGAAGAGCAGCATGAAGAACATCTGCAGCTCGCCGTCGCTGAGGCCCGGCGGGTCGTCGCCGGGCAGCTCGGCGTGGATCACCGCCGACAGCATGTCGTCGGCCGGCTCGCGGCGCTTGCGCGCGATCAGCTCGGCGCCGTAGCGGTGCACGCTCTCGGCGGCCTCGCGCACCTCGGGGGTCGACTCGTAGAGCTCGCGGCCGGTGTGCTCGAGCGTCGCGTCCATCCAGTCGCACAGCCGCGCGCGCGCCTCCTGCGGAACGCCGAGCAGCATGCAGATCGCCTGGAGCGGCAGCTCGCGTGCCACGGCGACGACGAAGTCGCAGGTGCCGGCGGCGATCGCGTCGGCGAGGATCGCGCGCGTGCGGCGCCGCAGCTCGCCCTCGAGCGCGCCGATGCCGCGCGGCGTGAAGCCGCGGTTCACGAGCGCGCGGATCCGGTCGTGGCGCGGCGGGTCCATCATGTTCAGCATCACGCCCGCGAAGGGCGAGTCCTGGAGGAACGAGCCGCCGTGGGGCCGCGCGCCGCCGGTGACCGACGAGAAGGTGACGGGGTCGAGCAGCACGCGCAGCGCGTCGGCGTGGCGGCTCACGACCCAGAAGCCCTCGCCGTCGGGCGTGTGCGACGTCGGCTCGTGCCAGAACATCGGCGCCTCGCGGCGCAGCCAGTCGAAGACCTCGTGCGGGAAGCCCTTCTCGTAGAGGTCGAGGTCGGTGAGGTCGAAGTCCACGGGTCTTCTAGTATAGGCGCGCGGCGACCCGCACCGACGGAGGAGGCCATGACCCGCCCGATCACCGAGCTCAGCGAGGAGGAGCGCATCTTCCGCGACACCGTGCGCGAGTTCGCCGAGGAGCGGATCCGGCCGCGCGTGGCCGAGATGGAGCGCGCCCGCGCGCAGCCCCCCGACCTGCTCGAGGCGCTCTTCGAGCTCGGGCTGATGGGCATCGAGATCCCGGAGTCCTACGGCGGCGCCGGAGCGACCTTCTTCATGTCCATCCTCGCGATCGAGGAGCTCGCGCGCGTCGACCCGGCGATCGCGATCCCGGTGGACGTGCAGAACACCCTCGTCGTGAACCAGGTCCTGCGCTGGGGCGACGACGACCAGAAGCAGCGCTACCTGCCGCGGCTCGCGGCCGACACGATCGGCTCCTACGCGCTCTCGGAGGCCGGCTCGGGCAGCGACGCGTTCGCGCTCGAGACGCGCGCCGAGCGCCACGGCGACGTCTGGCGCCTGACGGGCCGCAAGCTGTGGATCTCGAACGCGGCCGAGGCGGGCCTGTTCATCGTGTTCGCGAACGCCGACCCCGGCGCCGGCTACAAGGGCATCACCGCGTTCCTCGTCGAGCGCGACACGCCGGGCTTCCGCGTCGGGCGCAAGGAGGACAAGCTCGGCGTGCGCGCGTCGAGCACCTGCGAGCTGCAGCTCGAGGGCGTCGAGGTGCCGCTCGCGAACGTGCTCGGCGAGGTCGGGCGCGGCTACAAGCTCGCGATCGAGACGCTGAACGAGGGGCGCATCGGGATCGGCGCGCAGATGCTCGGGCTCGCCGAGGGGGCGCTCGAGGGCGCCGTCGCGTACGCCGGGCAGCGCGAGGCCTTCGGGCAGCGGATCGCCGAGTTCCAGGCCGTGCAGCACCTGCTCGCCGAGTGCGCGGCCGACGTCGCGAGCGTGCGGCTGCACGTCTACAACGCCGCGCGGATGCGCGAGGCGGGGCTGCCGATCGTGCGCGCCGGCGCGATGACGAAGCTCGTCGCGAGCCGCGTCGCCGAGTCGGTCGCGAGCCGCTGCGTCGACGTCTACGGCGGCATCGGCGTCACCGAGGAGTGCTCCGCGGAGAAGTATCTGCGCGACGCGAAGGTCGCGCAGATCTACGAGGGCACGACCTTCATGCAGCTCAACACGATCGCGCGCGAGGTGCTGCGCGACGGGCGTTGAGCGATCGCGGGGTCAGCGCGTGCGGCGCAGCCGCGTCCCGGCGACGAGCAGACCGGCGCCGAACACCACCGCGGCCGACGGCTCGGGGATCGCCGAGCCCGGGGCCGAGATGAGGTTGCCGTTGTACCGGCCGTTCGGGCCCGGCGTCGTGTCGCCGTACTGGAACTTGATCGTCCAGTCGTCGACCGGCAGCAGCGTGCCGCCGGCGACGTGGAACACCCAGCTCGACGACAGGTCGCTCTGGACGTCGGCGTAGCCCGAGGTGCAGACGAAGTCGCTGTTGCTGCTGCCCGAGCAGAGTCCGCTCGAAGAGACGCCGGAAGCCGTCGCGGGCGACCAGGCGCCGTCGGTCGCGCTGACGAGATCGACGCCGTCGAAGTCCTGGATCGCCTTGAAGCCGGCCTGGACGACGCCGGTCTTCGAGCCGGTGTAGTTCGTCGAGTCGATTCCGAGGGTCACGTCCCAGCCGCCCGCGCCGTCCGAGCTGACGTCGAGCGAGATCGACGAGCCCTGACACCCGAAGGAGTCGCAGCTGTCGAGCTGGAGGGAGAGGGCGTTCGCGCTCGCCGCGAGCAGCAGGCTCGCGAAGGCCCCGAGGATCGTCGCACGGCGCAGTACGGTCATTGGAATCGTCACTCCCTCTGGCCCCCCGGGTCGGGGGTCCGTACAGCCCGTGAGTGACAGCCTAGGGTCCGTTCGGTTCAGAAATCGACCGGTTTTTTTTCCTGACCCGAAGGCGGGTTGGCGCAGATGGATGCGCACGGCCGACCCCCGCATCGGATTGACATCGTCTACCGAATAGTAGACAATGTCTACTATGCCCTCCGACGACCTCTCCGGCCGCCTCGTGCGCGAAGCGCTCGCGATCCTCGCCGAGCAGGGCCTCGAGGGCGCCTCGCTGCGCCGGATCGCGCGCCGGGCCGGCGTCTCGCACGGCGCCCCGCTGCGCCACTTCCGCAGCCTCGCCGACCTGCTGTCGGAGGTGGCCGCGGTCGGCTTCCGCGAGCTGTCGGAGGCCGTCGCGAAGCGCGCGAGCCAGCTGCCGCCCGGCGCGGGGCCGCTCGCGCGGCTGCGCGCCGGCGCGCGGGCGTACGTCGAGAGCGCCGTCGCGAGCCCCGCCCTCTTCGCGCTGATGTTCCGGCCCGACGTGCTCGACCTCGACAACCCGAGCTACCGCGAGCACGGCGGCGCGGCCTTCGAGCACCTCGTCGACCAGGTGCGCGCCGCGCAGGACGCCGGCTGGCGGCCCGGCCGCGACACCCGCGTGCTCGCCGGCTCGGTGTGGGCGGCGCTGCACGGCCTCGCGACGCTGTGGTCGCAGGGCGCCTTCGCCGGGCCCGCCCCGGCCGTGACCTTCGAGGACCTGCTCACCACGACGCTCGAGCTCGCGCTCGGCGAACCGCCCGGAGGAGCCCCGTGACCGAGAACCTCTACCTGTCCGGAAACTTCGCCCCCGTCGACGACGAGTGCACCGCGCGCGACCTGCGGGTCGTGGGCTCGCTGCCGCAGGAGCTCGAGGGGCGCCTGCTGCGCATCGGCCCGAACCCCATCGCCCCCGACCCGAAGAACCACCACTGGTTCCTGGGCAACGGCATGGCCCACGGCGTGCGCATTCGCGACGGCCGCGCCGCCTGGTACCGCCGCCGCTTCGTGCGCGACGACCAGCTGG
>CAZQYK010000408.1:0-8435 GCA_964597285.1 uncultured Spirochaetales bacterium | reverse complement strand
GACCCACCCGGAGGAACCCAGCCTGGTGCTGGAGAACACCACCGCGTGCGTGCAGATCGAGCGCAGCATCCTGGGCACGATCCTCGTCATCGCCGACGAGGTACGGGCCGACCCGCTGCCGATCCACATGTCCGACAGCATTCTGGACGCGACCGGGCGGGAACGTGAGGCGCTGTCCGCACCGGAGTGCCGGCACGCCCACGCCGTGCTCCACGAGCCAGTCGAAGTGGGCGACGCTCTCCTCGCAGTAGAGGCGGATCTTCTCCTCCTCGGGCTTCGGCGTGTTCATCAGCAGGTAGGTGGCCATCGACTCGACGTCGTCCTCGACGCCGACGGCCTTCTGCACGCGCGTGCCGCCGCCGAGGTAGACGTGGCCGGCGGCATTCGCGGTCGTGCCGCCGCCGCCGCTCGCGCGCTCGAGCACCAGCACGTCGGCGCCGGCGAGCCGCGCCTCGATCGCCGCGCAGGCCCCGGCGACGCCGAGCCCGGCGACGACGACGTCGGCCTCGACGTCCCAGTCCGAGGTGCCCGGCTCGGCGTCGATCACGTCGTACGGAGCGTCGCTCATCGGCGCTGCACCCTAGCCCGTCCCGCCGTCGCTCGCCCCGGCCTCGGCGGCCTCGCGCGCCTCGGCGAGCAGCGCCTCCATGCGCCGCTCGAGCTCCGTGCGCAGCCGGCGCAGCTCGCTCGGGCGGGCGCCGGCCGGCACGTCGATCGGCGCGCCGAAGCACAGCGCGATGCGCCCGAAGGGCAGCGGCACGAGCGTGCGGTCCCAGTTCGAGAGCTCGAGCCTGCGGCTCGCCCACAGCGCGCACGGCACGAGCGGGCGCCCGGTGTCGCGCGCGAGCACCAGCACGCCGGGCTTGACCGCGCCGTTCGGCCCGCGCGGTCCGTCGCAGGTGAGCGCGGCCGACCCGCGGCCGCTTCGCACGAACGCGATCATCTCGTCGAGCGCCGCCGCGCCGCCGCGCAGGTCGGATCCCCGAGCGACGTGGAAGCCGAGGCGCCGCAGCAGCGCGCTGACGAAGTCGCCGTCGCGGCTGCGGCTCGCCATCACGATCGCGCCGCGCCCGCGGAAGTGGTGCATCGCGACGAGCAGCCCCTGGTGGAGCGTCGCGACGACGCAGGCCTCGCCGCGGCGGTCGAGGTCGTGCTCCGGGCGCAGCACGATCGTCCGCGACGTGCGCGCGACGACCCGCAGCAGCGCGGCGACGACGCGGGCCGCGAGCGCGAGCGAGAGCGCCGCCACCGCGCGCGCCAGCGCGCGCGCGATCCGGCGCGGCGCCGGGCTCACGCCGGCGGGCGAGGATCCGAAGGGCTCCGGAACGCGGTCCCGAGCCGGACGCGACAGATCACCCGCGTGCCCTCACCGGGCGCGGATTCTACCACCAGGCGCGCCGCCATCAGCGCCGCGCGGTGGCGCATGATGCGAAGCCCGCTGCCCTCGCGCTCGCAGTCGGCGGACAGGCCGACGCCGTCGTCGCGGATCGACAGCACGAGCCGCCCCTCGGCCTCCTCCTTCTCGAGACGCACGTCGATGCGGCTCGGCTGCCCGTGGCGCACCGCGTTCAGCACCGCCTCCTGCGCGATGTAGTAGAGGTGGCGCGCGGCGAAGTGGTCCTCGACGCCCTCGGGCACGTTCGACGCGAAGCTGCAGCGCACGCCCGACGCGGTCTGGGTCTCGTCGACGAGCCGGTCCAGCGCGTCGTCGAGCCCTTCGGCGCCGGAGTAGACCGGCGTCAGGCCGCGCACGAGGCCGCGCAGCTCGACCTTGGCGTCCTCGATGCGCTGCACCAGCTCGGCCGCGGCCTCGCGCTCGTCGGCGCGCTCGAGCCGCTGGAGCAGCCCCTGCGCGAGCATGCCGATGCCGCTGATCAGCTGCCCGAGCCCGTCGTGCAGCTCGCGGCCGATCCGCTGCTGCTCGTTCGCCTCGAGCTGCGCGCTGAGCGACTCGGTCTGCTTGCGGAAGATCGCGTTCGCGATCTCCTTCGCGACCAGGCCCATCGCCTTCGTCACCTGGCGCGGCGCCGGCGTCGGGTCTTCGCTGAAGAGCTCGAGCACGCCGAAGGTCGTGCCGCCGGTCTCGACCGGGACGAACAGGCCGCGCACGAGCCCGCTCTCGGCGTGGCCAGCGCGCGCCGGACCGAGCTCGGCGGCGAGCTCGGTCGCCTCGCAGGTCTCGACGCTCTCGAACGCGCGCCCGACGACGCTCTCACCGACCGCGAAGTGGGCCTTCCAGCTCGAGGCGCGGAACTCCTTGTAGGCCTCGGCCTCCCCCGGCTCCCAGACGTTCGACGGCAGCAGCGTCGCGGTCGGAGCGTCCCAGTAGTAGAAGTGCGCGAGCGTCCAGCCGCCGCGCTCGCACAGGTCGCGCAGCGCGCCGCGGATCACGTCCGCGACCGACTCGGTCCGGTTCGCGAGCTGCGAGATGTCGCGGATCAGCCGGTAGAGCTGTGCGCGCTCCTCGATGCGGCGCTCGAGCTCGGTGCCGCGGCCCTCGGCCTCGGCGAGCGCGCACTCGAGCTCGCGGATCCGCTGCCGCGGGTCGACCTCGCCCCGCGGCGAAGCGACCCCGCGCAGCGGCTGCGGCAGCTCCTTGGCCACGGGTCGCGACCCGGTCAGGCGTTCTGGGCGACCCACTGCGCCGCCCGGATCAGCAGCTTCGTGCCGCTGTCGATGCCGAGCTTGCCCTTGATGCGCTGGCGATGGGTCTCGACCGTCTTCGGGCTCAGGTGCAGCGCGCGCGCGATCTCGCCGGTCGTCATGCCGCGCCCGATGAACTCGAACACCTGGAGCTCGCGATCGGAGAGCAGGTCGACGCTGCCGCCGGAAACCATCTCGGCGCCGTTCGACATGCGCCGCAGGATGCGCTGCGCGACCTCGGGCGCGACGTAGATCTGCCCCTCGGACAGCGCCCGGATCGCAACGAGCACCTCGCTGCACGGCTGGGTCTTGCTGACGAAGCCCGATGCGCCGGCCTTCAGCGCGCGCGGCGCGTAGAGCTCGGCGTCGTGGATCGAGAACACGATCGAGCGCACCTTCGGGTAGTGCGCGCGCAGCTCGGCGAGCACCTCGAGACCGTTGCCGTCGTCGAGCGATAGGTCGACCACGGCGACGTCCGCCTCGCAGCGTTTGAACAGGTCGAGCGCCTCGGCATGGCTCGACGCCTCGCCGACCACCTCGAGATCCGGCGAGCCGTCGATCAGCTGGGCCAGACCGCGGCGCACGATCGGGTGGTCGTCGACGATGACGATCCGCGTGACGCGCGCCGCGGGCGGATCCGACTCGGGACTCTTCAACACGGCGCTCGCAGCCATCTTCGAACCTCCCTGTCCGTGCCTGTCCGGCGGCCGGAGGCCCTCACGGGGCAATTTGCATCATAGCCGAGAAGCGTCGGGATTCGTTCGAAAACCGGCGTCGGGAGAACCCCGATATTGCTGAGCCGCCGCCCCACGATCCCTCCGGGCCCCCGGGTCAAGTCCGGTGGGCGGACGCGCGATAGGCAGGATCGGGCGGAAGGGTTCCCCACTGGAGTCGATATGGATCGGCGGTCACCGGCATTCGATCTGCAGCGCGCCCTCGACATGGTCGAGAACGACGCCGATCTGCTGGTGGCGACGGCCCAGCGCTTCCTCGAGCAGAACCCGGCGCGGCTCGAGGAGATGCACGACGCGCTGACCCGCCGCGACACCGTCGAGCTCGAGCGCCTCGCGCACGGCCTCGCCGGCGCGGCGTTGAACTTCGCCGCCGACGACACCGAGCGCGCCGCGCGCGCGCTGATGGAGCGCGCCGCGGCCGGCGACCTGCCGGCCTTGCGCAGCCTCCAGGAGCGCGTCGAGGCGGCGCTCGCCGACCTCGGCGACGAGCTCGCCGCGCACTGCACGCGGCACGAGCTGCGCAACGTGCTCGTCGCCGACGACGACGACGTCACGCGCATGCGCCTCGAGCACCTGCTCTCGAAGTGGGGCCACCGCGTGACCTCGGTGTCGCGCGGCGACGTCGCGCTCGAGATCCTCGGGCCCTCCGGCCCGCCGCACCTCGCGATCGTCGACTGGATGATGCCCGGCCTCGACGGCATCGAGCTGTGCCGCGCGCTGCGCGCGCGCAAGTCGGACACCTACACCTACGTCATCCTGATCACCGCGCGCGACGACGCTGAGTCGAAGATCAGCGGCCTCGAGGCCGGCGCCGACGACTTCCTGACGAAGCCGATCTCGCCCGACGAGCTGCGGATGCGGCTGCGGGCCGGACAGCGCATCGTCGAGCTTCAGGAGCGCCTGATCACCGCGCGCGAGGAGCAGCGGCGGCGCGCCGACCGCGACGGCCTCACCGGCGTGCTGAGCCGGCGGCGCAGCTTCGAGGCGCTCCGCTCCGGGCTCGAGCGCAGCGCGGCGACCGGCGCCGAGGTGAGCGTCGCGGTGTTCGACGTCGACGGCTTCCAGGAGGTCAACGCGATCCACGGACACGACGTCGGCGACCGCGCGCTCCGCTCGGTGTCGATGCGGATGCGGCAGCTGCTGCGGCGCACCGACTCGATCGGCCGCTTCGGCGGCGACGAGTTCATCGTCGTGCTGCCGGACACGCGCCACCGCGAGAGCGTCGAGATCGCGCGCCGCATGTGCGAGGCCGTCGCCGACGGCCCGATCGACTGCGGCAACGCGTCGATCCGGCTCACGCTGTGCGCGGGGCTCGCGAGCGTCGAGGCCGGCCGCAGTGCCGGCGAGCGCGGCGAGGCGCTCGTCAAGGCCGCCGACCGCGCGCTCGCGCGCGCGAAGTCGCAGGGCCCGGGCCGGCTCGAGAGCGCCGACCCCGAAGAGCCGCAGGACTAGGAGCGCGACCCGGGATTCGGCGACGCCGTGGAAGCGCTGCACCGGCGGAGGCCACTGCTCGACTCCGCTCGGCTGCGCCTCGCTCCGCGCGCGGCTCCGCCGCGCTCGACCTAGGCGGTCGGGCCGAGTATCTCGCCGACGCTCGCGCGCAGCGCCGCGGTGCTGAACGGCTTTGCGAGGATCGCGCGGACGCCGGCCGACTCGAGCTCGGCGCGCTCGGCCGCACCGACCTTCGCCGTCACCATCATCACCGGCACGTCGCGCGTCGCGTCCTCGGCGCGCAGCGCCCGCAGCACCTCGAGTCCGTTGCGGCCCGGCATCAGCCAGTCGAGGATGATCAGGTCCGGCGCCTCGCCGCGCGCCCGGTCGAGCGCCTCGTCGCCGTCGCGCGCCTCGACGACGCGGTAGTCGCGCAGCGTCTCGCGCACGAGCAGGCGCAGGAAGTCCTCGTCGTCGGCCACGAGCACGGTCTTCTTCACGCCCCCGTATCGAGGCGCGGCACGCGGAGCTTGAGCGGCGTGCCCCACAGGGCAGCGCCGGAACGACGCTTCCACCGGCGCGGAAACGACGTTCCGCCGACGGGCCGGCGGGCGGCGGCGCGGGAGGTGAAAGCGCAGCGCGCGGAGGGGTTTGTGCGCCCCGGCGCGAGCCGGTACGGGACTTGCTCGTCGGAGCCGACGGGTGCTGCAGCGCGTCGGACCCGGCTGCGGAACCGGAGTGGATCGGACCGGTGCGACCTCGGTCGACGCGCGCCTCTCGCTGCCCCTGACGCTGCCCTGACGCGGATCGCGCTGCAGCCCCCCTCGCGCCCGGCTACGCGCGCAGCCCGCGCGCGAGAGCGCCGAGCACCTCTGCGGCGTTGCGGCGCGACGGCTCGGCGCTCGGCAGCAGCCCGGAGCCGTGGAAGGTGCCGGCGTACGAGTGCAGCTCGACCGACACGCCGGCCTGGAGCAGGCGCAGCGCGTAGAGGATGCCCTCGTCGCGCAGCGGGTCGAACTCCATCGTCGACACGTAGGCCGGCGGCAGGCCCGACAGATCCTCGGCGCGCGCCGGCGCGGCGTACGGCGAGACGTCGCCGCCCCACGCGGGGCCCAGGTAATGCCGCCAGCTCCAGACGGCGTTCGGCCGGTTCCACAGCGGCGTGTCGTCGAAGGCGCGCATCGACGGGGTGTCGAGCCGGTCGTCGAGCTCCGGGATCTCGAGGAGCTGGAAGCAGAGCGCCGGGCCGCCGCGGTCGCGCGCGAGCAGCGCGGTGGCCGCCGCGAGCCCTCCGCCGGCGCTCTGCCCGGCGACGGCGATCCGCGACGCGTCGACGCCGAGCGCGACGGCGTTCGCCCCGGTCCACGCGAGCGCCGCATAGCAGTCCTCGACGCCGGCCGGGAAAGGGTGCTCCGGCGCGAGCCGGTACTCGACCGACACGACGACCGCGTCGACCTCGGCCGCGACCCGCTCGCACCAGGCGTCCATCATCTCGATGTTGCCGGTCAGGAAGCCCCCGCCGTGGATCTCGAACACCGCCGGGCGCGGGTCGCGGCTCGCTCGCGCCGAGCGGTAGATCCGCACCGGAACGTCGGGCGCGCCGGCCGGACCCGGCACGCGCCGGTCCTCGGTCGCGACGTCCGTCCGCCGCTCCGCGCTCGCGAACGCCGCGAACATCTTCTCGTGCTCGGCGCGCGCGGCGCGCACCTTCTCCGGCGTCGAGAAGTCCGCCACCGTCGGCAGCGTCGGGATCAGCTCGCGAAACGCGGGGTCGTAGCGGCGCTCGGACACGGAATCCTCCACCGGCAGGGGCGTGCGCGACAGCATACGCGGATCGACCGCGCGACGGCGAGTGTGATAGCGTCGGCGAGCGCCGACGGAGGGGAAGGCATGGCGATCCAGACCGAGAGCCGCAAGGCGCTGCGCGAGCTGCTCGACCTGATCCAGGAGGTCGACCAGCGCTGGGTCGGGCCCGAGTGGAACCTCCAGAGCGAGACCGACGTCACCGGCGCGCACCGCGCGCTGATGCACATGCTCGAGGGCGGGCTCGTCACCTTCTTCGAGTCGGACCCGTCGCGGCCCCGTTTCCGCCGCATCGTGTCGCCGACGCGCAAGTTCACCGGCGACAACCCCGATGCGATCTACTACGACGCGGCGGTGAGCCCGGACCGCAGCTACCGCGTGCGCGGGCGCGTCGACGGCGCGATCTACGTCTCGTTCACCGTCGAGTGCGACACGCAGGACGGCGACATGGCGACGCGCACCGGCGGCGTGCTCAACGACGCGCACTTCGACGTCGACGCCGGGGGCCGCTTCGAGCTGCGCCTCGGCGGCGAGCCCTCCGACCGCAACTGGCTCGCGCTCGGGCCGGGCGCGTCGCGGATCACGACGCGTCACTACTACGAGAACGAGCGCTGCGCCGCCGCCGACCCGGCGCGCAATCCGGCGCTCGAGATCGAGCCGCTCGATCCGGGCCCGCCGCCGGCGGCGCCCGACGACGGGTCGGTGGCGCGCGGCATCCGCCGCGTCGCGCGCTTCGTGCGCAGCCGCACGCTCGGCCAGCCGCCGATGGCCCAGGCCGAGCAGCCGCCCTTCGTGTCGACCGTGCCGAACCAGTTCCCGGCGCCGGTGAAGCCCGGCGATTTCGGGCTCGCCGCCTTCGACGCCGCCTACTCGATGGCGCCGTACGTGATCGGTCCCGACGACGCGCTCGTGATGCGCGCGCGCTGGCCCGAGTGCCGCTGCGCGAACGTCTCGCTCTGGAACCGGCACATGCAGACCTTCGACTACGCGAACCGCCGCGTCTCGCTCAACCGCGCGCAGACCGCGTTCGACCCGGACGGGAGCTTTCGCGTGGTGCTGGCGCACCGCGACCCCGGCGTCCCGAACTGGATCGACACCGAGGGCCGCCCGTTCGGGCTCGTGTTCTGGCGCTTCATGCTGCCCGAGGGCCCGATCGAGACGCCGCGCGCCGAGGTCGTGCCGCTCGCAGAGCTCGGGGGCCGCTGAGTCGGAGCTGCGGGGCCGCCGAACCGAGCGTCGGGGTCGAATGCGCCGCGACGGCGGCGCGTCGATGTCCGCCGTGCGGAACCCGCCCCGGCGCCGGCCCCGACGCGCGCTCGCAGCGCTGGTCGCCGCGCTCGCGTGCGCTCCGCCCGCCGCGGCGGGCCCGGTCGAGCGCCTCGACGTCCCGATCCGCACCCCGGTCTACCGGCTGCCCGACGGCGCGGAGCTGCCGGGCGAGCGCTTCCACTACGCGCTGCGCTGGGCCGGCCTGGTCGTCGGCCGCGCGACGGTCGACCTGCGCGACGCCGGGCCGGGCGGGGGCCTCGCGGTCGAGGTCCGCGGCGCGACGCACCCGGCGATCGACTGGCTCTACCGGCTGCGCGTGCGCGCGCACGGCCGCGTCCGCACCGCCCCCTTCGCGCCCGATCACTTCGTCGTCGAGCAGTGCGAGGGCGATCGCCGCGAGCGCACCGAGGTGCGCTTCCCGGCGAGCGGCGCCGAGGTGCGCGGCACGCGCGAACGGCGCGGCCGCGTCGACCGCTACGCCTTCGACTCCGAGAACACCTGGGACATCCCGTCGGCGACGCTGCTGCTGCTCGGCCTCGACTACGCGCCCGGCGC
>CAZQYK010000407.1:0-7979 GCA_964597285.1 uncultured Spirochaetales bacterium | reverse complement strand
CTGCTTCGCTCCGCGCTGCATGCGTTCCAGCATCGCGGGCCGGAGCTTCTGCGCCTTGGCCATCGCGCCGAACACGACACCGGCGTTCATGTGATCGAAGAAGTCCCGCTGCCACCCCCACTGCCAGTTGCCGGCGTAGCGGAACCAGGAGCCGCCGGTGCCGGCGATCTCCCAGGGCCGGCCGTCGGAGTCCTTGTCCGGCGCGATCTGGCGCCAGACGCCGAGCACCTCGCCCCTCTCCTCGTCGATCAGCGTGCGCACGTAGGGGTAGACCCAGTGCTCGAGGCCCTCCATCTCGGTGCCGTAGACCCAGTCGTGGATCTGCTGCCGGCCACTGGCGACGAACTCCCACTTCGCGCCGTTGTTCCAGGTGTAGATCGCGTCCTCGGTGTAGAAGCGCGACATCTTCGACCAGTCGCCGGTGCGGCCGGCCTCGTCGCTCGCCGCGACGAAACGCCGCGTCATCTCCTCGAGCTCTGCGCGCGGGAACTTCGCCATCACTCCTCCTCGATGCGGATTGCGAGCGTCGGGCAGTACCTCGCCGCCTGGCGCGTCGCTCCGTGTTGATCGTCGGGCGGCTCCGGCTGGAGCACGCGCGCCTGGTCGCCCTCGAGCGCGAACACCTCGGGGGCCTCCTCGCAGCAAACCCCGTGCCCCTGACACAGGTCGAGATCGACGCTCACGCGCACCCGGCTAGGCCTTCCTTCTGCGGTAGCGCGCGCGGCAAGGCTGGCGCAGCTGCACGACCATCTTCGAGTGGTCGTTTCGGTAGCTCTCGGGCGGCTGCGACAGCTCGAAGTCGTAGCGGAGCAGGAGGTCGCTGAAGATCGCCTTCAGCTGCATCATCGCGAACGCCGCGCCGACGCAGCGGTGGCGCCCGGCGCCGAAGGGGATCCACGCGAAGACGCGTCGATCCTCGTCGCGCCCCTCGGCATAGCGCTCGGGATGCCACGCCTCCGGATCGGGGAAGCACTCGGGCATCCGGTTCGACACCGCCGGCGACACCGCGACGAGCTTGCCGGCCGGCACCGTGAATCCCTCGTAGTGGAAGTCGGACATCACCTTGCGCATCAGGATGATCAGCGGCGGGTGCAGGCGCAGCGCCTCCTTGATCGCGCCCTCGAGCCGCGGGATCTCGCGCAACGCCTGGTAGCTGACCTCGCGCCCGTCGGCGTACATCTCGTCGATCTCGCCCCGCACCGGCTCGAGCGCGCCCGGGTTGCGCAGCAGCTCGATCAGCGTCCACGCGGCGGTGCCCGAGGTCGTGTGGTGCCCGGCGAACATCATCGAGATGAACATCCCGGTGACCTGGTCGATCGTGTAGCGGGGCCGGCCCTCGGCGTCGCGGATCGAGAGCAGCACGTCGAAGAGCTCGCGCTTGCCGCCCTCGCGCGCCGCGCGGCGCTCGAAGATCTCGGTCAGAAGCTCCACGAGCCGCGCGCGCGCGCGGTCGCGGCGGCGGAACACCGGCAGCGGCAGGTCGGGGTTCACGTAGGCGATCGGGTCGGTGCCCTTCTCGAGCTCGTAGAAGACGCGGTAGTACTCCGGCGTCAGCTCCTCGCGGAACTCGGACCCGATCAGGCACGCGCTCGAGGTGTAGAGCGTCAGCTCCGAGAAGAAGTCGAGCAGGTCGATCTCGCCCTCGTCGCCGAGGGCCTCCATCATGCGCCGCACCTCGCTCGCGATCGTCTCGGCGTGGCCGCGCATCATCTTGTCGCGCAGCGACTGGTTGCGCATCGCCTGGCGGCGCTGCTCGGGCGTGCCGTCGAAGACGACGCCGCGGCCGAAGACCGGCGTCATGAACGGGTAGGCCGCGGCCTGGTCGAGCTGCTCCTCGTCGGCGCGGAAGAAGGCCTCCTGCGCCGGCTCGCCGGTGAGCAGCACGACGCGGTTGCCGGCGAAGTTCATCTCGCCGATCTCGCCGCACTCGCGCCGCACGCGCCAGAAGAGGTCGATCGGGTTGCGGCGCAGCTCGAGCAGATGGCCGAGCAGCGGCAGGTTGCGCGACAGCACCGGCGGCGCGGCGCCTCCGGGGTGCGCGGGAGCCGCCGCCGCGGCGGGGCCGGGGATCGCGGGAGAGGCGGGATTCATCGCTACACCTTCACCGGCAGCGCGGCGAAGCCGCGCACGTTCACCGAGTGCACCCGGACGGCGCCTTCGGGCTCGATCTCGTAGTCGGGGAAGCGGCGCCACCACTCCTCGAGCACGACGCGCCCCTCGAGGCGCGCGAGCGCCGCGCCGAGGCAGAAGTGCACGCCCTGGCCGAACGCGAGGCTCTGGCTCGTGTCGCGCTCGAGGTCGTAGGCGTCCGCGCGCTCGAAGACGCGCTCGTCGCGGTTGGCCGATCCGACGAGCAGCAGCGCGCGGTCGCCGGCGCACAGACGCCGGCCGTGCAGCTCGAGATCGCGGGCGACGCGGCGCGCGAGCATCTGCGTCGAGTTGTCGAAGCGCAGCGTCTCCTCGACCCAGGCGGTGGCACGCCCCGTCGGGTCGTCGCGCACGAGCGCGCGCTGCTCCGGGTGGCGCCACAGCCAGTAGATCGCGTTCGCGAGCAGCTTCGTCGTCGTCTCGTTGCCGGCGACGATCATCAGGTTCGCGAAGGAGAGCAGCTCGCCCTCGCTCAGGCGCTCGCCGTCGATCTCGGCCGCGAGCAGCGCCGAGAGCAGGTCGTCGCCGGGGCGGGCGCGCCGCTCGGCGAGCAGCGCACGGAAGTAGGAGCGGATCCACGCGAAGGCCTGGGCGCCCTCGGGCGGCAGCCCCGACAGCCCCTCCTCGCGGTGCACGAGCAGGTCGGCGCGGCGGCGCAGCTCGGCGCGGTCGGGGGCCGGCACGCCGAGCATCTCGCTGATCACGTCCATCGGCACCACGCCGGCGAGCTCGGCGATGAAGTCGAAGCCGCCCGCGCCGGCGAGCGGGTCGAGGTAGTCGACCGTCATCTCGCGGATGCGCCCCTCGAGCGCGGCGACGCGCCGCGGCGTGAAGCCCTTCGACACGAGCGCGCGCAGCCGCGTGTGGCGCGGCGGGTCGAGCCCGAGGACCCACGTGCCGGGGGCCGCCTGCGGCCCCCACGACTCGGGGTCGAGCGACACGCCGTGGTCGTTCGAGAACGCGCTGGCGTCGCGGAACGCCGCGAGCACGTCGGCGTGGCGCGACAGCGCCCAGAAGCCGACCTCGTCGTTGCGGTACACCGGAGCGTGCTCACGCAGCTGCGCGTAGACCGGATACGGGTCCTCGTGGATCTCGTAAGCGTAGGGGTCGAACGCGACGTCCACGGCGAGCCAGCCTAGATCATTTACATTGCACATGCAATGGAAATTGGCCATGCTCCGCCGGGTGAGCCAGCCCGTCCGCCGCACCCAGGCCGAGCGCACCGCCGAGACGCGCGAGCGCATCCTGCGCGCGGTGGTCGAGAGCATCGCCGAGATCGGCTTCCAGAAGACGACCGCGAGCGAGATCACGCGGCGCGCCGGCGTCACCTGGGGCGCCGTGCAGCACCACTTCGGCGGCAAGGACGGCATCCTCGCCGCGGCGCTCGCCGACTCCTTCGAGCGCTTCGCCGCGCGGCTGGCCGACGTGCCGCGCGGCGGCGCGCCGCTCGAGGCGCGCGTGTCGAGCTTCGTCGACCGCGCGTGGGACCACTTCGGCAGCCCCGACTACCGCTCGACCTTCGAGATCCTGCTGAACCACACGATCGACGAGTCGAACGGCGGCGATCCGGCGTGGCAGAGCGCGATGTTCCGCGACTGGCAGCGCGTCTGGGACGAGATCTTCAGCGACGTCGCGCTACCGCGCCGCGAGGCGGTCACGCTCCAGACCTTCGCGATCTCGACGCTCTCGGGAATGGCGTCGCTCGCGATGCTGCGCCGCACCGTCGAGCCGGTGCACGCGGCCGAGCTCGCGCTGCTGAAGCGGACGCTGCTCGCCGCGATGCGGCGCTGATGGAGCTCTTCGCGCCGCACTACGTGGTGCTCGTCGTCGAAGACCTCGAGCGCAGCCTCGCGTTCTACACCGGCCGGCTCGGGCTCGCGCTGAGCCACCGCACCGGGCCGTACGCGCAGCTCGCGACCGGCCGCACCCGGCTCGCGCTCTACGAGCGCGGCGCGCTCGCCGCGGCGCTCGGCACGGGGCTGCGCGCGCCGGCGCCCGACGCGCCGGGCTTCGCGCTCGGCTTCAAGGTCGACGACGTCGACGCGGCGTGGGACGAGCTCGTCGCCGCCGGCGCCGACGCGGTCGCGCCGCCGACGACGCGCCCGTGGGGCCAGCGCAGCGCGCACCTGCGCGACCCCGACGGCCACCTCGTCGAGCTGGTGCAGGACGGGGTCGCGCAGGAGCCCTAGGCTCGCGCGCGCCGTCCGAGCGCGCGCACCCACGCGTCGGAGAGCTGCCCGCGGCAGACCTCTTCGACCGGCCCGGTCAGCGTCACCTGCCAGTCGCGCGCGACCTCGACCCGCAGCGTGCCACCGGGCATCACGACGTCGACCGGGCTGCGCGCGACGCCGCGCCGCACGGCCGCCGCGGCGGCCGCGCACGCCGACGAGCCCGACGCGCGCGTCGCGCCTGCGCCTCGCTCCCAGATCCACAGCGCGATGCGGTGGCGCGTGCGCACGACCGCGAGCTGCACGTTCACGAAGCGCGGGAAGATCGGGTGCGTCTCGAGCGCGCGGCCGAGCTCGACGAGCTCGCGGTGCGGCACCTCGTCGCGCTCGAGGAACACGACGCAGTGCGGATTGCCGACCGAGACTCCGGTGAAGCGCAGCGCGCGCGAGCCGACGCGGATCGGCTGGTCGACGAGCTCGTCGACGTCGAGGCTGCACGGCAGATCGGCGGGGCGGAAGCTCGCGCGGCCCATCGCGACGCTCGCGCTCGAAGCGTCGCCGTGCGCGTCGACCGCGAGCGCGATCCCGACGACGCCGCCCTTCGTGTCGACGCGGAACGAGCGGCGCCGCGTGCGCTTCGTCGCGTGCAGCCAGCGCGCGAAGATGCGCAGCCCGTTGCCCGACTTCTCGGCCTCGCTGCCGTCGGGGTTCCAGATGCGCAGGCCGAAGTCGGCGCGGCGCGACGGCGCGAGCGCGAGCATGCCGTCGGCGCCGACCCCGGTGTGGCGGTCGCACAGGCGCCGCACGCACTCGGGGCCGAGGCGGAAGTCGAGCTCGTCGGGGTCGACGACGAGGTAGTCGTTTCCGAGACCGTGTCCCTTGAAGAAGGCGTTGCGCACCGGCGGCGATCGTAACACCGTCTCCGCGGCGAGCGCGGTCTCGACTGCCTGGGCTCAGCCGTTATCGTAATTGAGCTTGGTCAGATTGCCGCGCCTGTCCTTCACGAGGTGCCCCTTGGCGTCCTTCACGAAGAGCTTCTTGTTGGTGAACCGGTCGCAGATCTCGACGAACTCACCGGTCGTCATCTCGAGCGGTTCGAGAATCTTGTCCAACGGCTTGCCGAGGTAGGTCCATGGGAACTTGCCGTCGTGCTTCTTCACGAGCTCGAGTCCGTCCTGGCGGGTGATGCGACCGCGGCGGATGTGCAGGCATGCGATGTCTGTCGCGCGACCGAAGCCGAACTTGAGGAACTTGAAGTAGTCGTGGATACCGGTTTGATGGTTGTCGAGGTTCTCGTAGCTCACCACGGAGCCTTCGACCGTCGTGCATAGCGACGTGAAACCGTGCGCCTGCGCCAGCAGCGCATTGGAATAGCCGTCCCACGGCAAGTAATAGCCCAGGAACAAGCCTGTGACTGCGACTCGCCTCAGCTCCTCATCGGATGGATAGGTGTATGGAATCAGGTCTTTCGTCTGGAGACCCTCCAAGCCGATGAGATCGGAAACCCGCAAGCCCAGCAATCCACCGAACTCCTCCAGCCAGCGACGATCCAACACGTTGTTCTCCGCCGCCGCTGCCGGTCCGCCGTATTCGTTCTGCGAGTTCTCGCCCCAGATCAGCAACGGTACGTTGTACTGCACGGCAGCGCGCACCGGAATGGTGAATATGCCGACGTGCTCCGGCCACGAAATGTCACCTACCTGTGTCAAGCCGATACGATTGAGCTTCCGCCGTACGACTGGGTTCGGTGAGAACTCGACGTAATCGACGCCGAGACTCTTGATGTTCTGGATGTTCTTGCGTCCGATATCGGACAGGTCGCACGTCGTTGCAGTTACGCAAAGTGGATTCATGCCGAGCTGCAACATGCGGACGACCTGCGTCGTGCTGTCCTTGCCCCCGCTGACGGGCACGATGCAGTCCCAGGTGCTCCCGTCTTCTCGGCGATAACGGTCCAGCACCCGGCACATCTCCTTGCGGCGGGCTTCCCAATCGACCTGCTGGCGCAGCTCGTACGACCGGCAGGCATTGCAGACGCCTTCCGAATCCAGATGCAGATCCGGCTTCGTGTCCGGCATGATGCAGCGGATGCAATACTTCAGCATGGGCTTCCTTCGGGCATCGAGAGCGTTGCCAGTGGCCGAGGGGCGCGATCACTTGGGTACGCGCCTGCGCCTCCGCAAGCCGACGTCTTCCAGCATCAAGCGCGGCTGCTTCGTGAGTTCTCTCAACCCCCAGCGCAGCAGCGCCCAGGGCCGTCGCAGATAATGGCGCAAGAAGGCATCGAGGAGAACGCGCCGCAGGTCTTCGGCGGGCAGGCAGTCGTGAATGCCGATCGCCTCCTCGACGATCGTCCTCTGAGCGTCGGTGATCACCGTGATGGGTCCCGTGTCGAAGGCCTTGTGGACGGACTCGAATTCCGGAAGTGAGCTGGCAGGGTACTCGCCGGGCGGCACGTTGACGTCTGCGCCGCAGCTCACGTAGGTCGGGTCCTCGCCCATCAGGAAGAACGGGATCCCCATCTCGACCGCATAGAAGAGATACGACCCCACCGCGTTCGAGGTCGCATGGCGGTGGCGACGCAGGATGCCGTAGAAGTTGCGGGCGAAGTTCCGGTCTCGGTCGGAGCCCGCAGTCGTCACTTCGAAACCTGCGTCTCGAAACGGACGATCGCGGCCGATCTTCAGGTCCTGCCAGTGCAGGCAGATCGTGACCGGATGGAAGGGCGCGGGCAGCTCGCGCAGTCGCTCGCAGTATTCCTCTAGCGCGAATCGCGCGTCGACGGCCGGTATCGTGTGCGCCGGGAACGCGACGGTCCCACGCGCGTCGCTGGCGATCTCGATGGCGTGCCGTCTGCGGTAGTGCACGAACAGCGACCCCGAGATCACGGCGGGTATGGCGCTTCGTTGCGTCCAGAGGTCGTAGGTGTAGCGCGCATTGACGAGCATCAGCGGCTTGTCCGTGCGGAGATCCGACTCGAGGATCTGGTCCTTCATCATGATCGCGTGATCGCTGTGGCAGGGCAGAAACAGCCATCTCGGGTATAGCGTGTGCTTCCGGAGCAGCGTGTTGTAGCCGTAGACGCGGATCTCCTTCAGCGCTTCCGCCCTTCGGGCCGATCTTCGGGCAGCCATGCGCGCGAGAAGTCCCTTCACGAAGCTGCGGCGTGCACGTTGCGAACGAGAATGCCGTGTCGCGCCAGGAACTGCTTGGCTTCCTTGGGGGTCTGCTCGGTGAAATGGAAGATGCTCGCGGCAGCCACGGCAGAGGCTCGGCCTTGCGCTAGAGCGTCCAGCATGTGTTGATAGTTGCCAGCGCCACCCGATGCGATGACGGGAATGCTGACGGCATCTGCCACCCGGCGAGTCAGGTCCAGGTCATAGCCTTCCATCGTTCCGTCGCGTTCGATGGAAGTGATCAAGATCTCGCCCGCGCCCAGAGACTCGGCCTCGCGAGCCCACTGTTCCGGCTCTCTGCCCGAAGGCCGCGTGCCACTGTGGTCGAAACACTCGTAATGGCCGGGGCTGGTCATTCTCGCGTCGATGCTGACCACGACGCACTGTGAACCGAATCGCTTGGAGGCGTCACTGATCAGCCCAGGGCTCTCGTAAGCCGCGCTGTTGATGCTCACTTTGTCCGCCCCGGAGCGAAGCAGTTGCCGGA
>CAZQYK010000406.1:0-5649 GCA_964597285.1 uncultured Spirochaetales bacterium | reverse complement strand
CGGCGCCGCGTGCCGCGCGTGTTGCGGTTGGCCGCTGCGCATTCTCGTGCCGGTTCCGTCGCGGGGGGTCGGGCCGCCGTGCGCGCGTTCGGGGGTGCCGGTGAACGGAAGCTGGACGGGGGCCGGGGGGGGCTCCGGCGGGTCGGCCCGCGAGCAGCGGCAGAAGCGCGCCGCTGGTCTCGTGCCGGTCTTGACGGAGAGAGCGCGGGAGAACGTCGGTGACGCGATGAAGCGGGCCGGAAGCGATGGAGCCCCGCCCGGTACCCGGCCGACGGAATCCGCATGAGAAGCGAAGCGACGCCGACCCTAGAGCAGCAGCCCGTCGACGACCTTCGAGAGCTGGCGCAGGTTGCGGCACTCCTCGGCCACGTCGGTGTAGGGCAGGTACTTGTCCATCACCGAGTCGCCGAAGCCCCAGGCGCTCGGGTTCTCGGGGTTGAGCCACACGACGTTCTTCGCCTTCGTGTGGATCTCGCGCAGGCACCACGCGCGCGGGTCGTTGTAGTTGTTCCGCGCGTCGCCGAGGATCAGCACCGTCGTCTTGTTGTCGATCGCCGAGAGGAAGTTCTGCCAGAAGTGGTGGAACGCGTAGCCGAAGTTCGAGCGCGTGTAGACGTTGATCACGTCGCCGCCGTCGAGCGCGGCCTCGATCGCGTCGTTGATGTCCTTCTCCTGGAAGAGCGGCGTCACCTCGCCCAGCTCGGCGACGAACACGAAGGCGCGGATCTTCGTGAAGGCCTCCTGGAGCGTGTAGACGAACTGGAGCATGAAGCGCGACACGTTCGCGACCGAGCTCGAAACGTCCGTCAGAATCACGAGCTTCGGGCGATCCTTCTTGCGCTGCTTGAAGGTCAGCTCGAACGGGACCCCGCCGTGCGACATGTTGCGGCGCAGCGTCTGGTGCAGGTCGAGCTTGCCCTTCTTGAGCCGGCGGCGGCGGATCGAGAGGATGTTCTTGATCCGCTGCGCGAGGCGCTCGACCACCTCGCGCATCTTGCGGATCTCCTCCTCGGTCAGGTGGTAGAAGCTCTTCTCGAGCAGCGTCTCGCGCCGGAACTTCTCCATGTAGTCGTGGTTCTGCTTCTGGAGCTCGCGCTCGGTGAACGAGCGCACGCTGCGCCGCAGCGCCTCCATCAGCCCCTCGATCAGCTGGCGCAGCGCGGCGATCTGCTCGGGCGACATGCCGGCCGCCTCGAGCCGCGCCGCGAGGTCCTCGAGCTCGCCCCCAGCCCCCTCGCTCTCGAGCTGCTCGAGCGTGCGGCGGCTGAAGAAGCCCACCTGCAGGAAGTTCTCGATCCGCTCGATCCCGGCCTGCTCGGCCGCCTGGCGGATCAGGTTCTCGAGCTGGGTCAGATCCTGGGTGAGCAGCGCCCGGGCGAGGTCCGAGAGGTCGCCGAGCTCGCCCTCCATGCCCTCGAGCATCTGCGCGATCTGCGCGAGCAGCCGCTCGAGGTCCATGCCCATCTCGCCGAGCCCGGCGCTGGCCTGCCCGAACGACTCGCGCAGGCTGTCGTAGAAGCCCGACCAGAACAGGTCGAAGAGCTGGTCGTAGGTCGGCACCTCCTCGCCGCGCTTGACCATCGTCGAGCGCAGCGCGTCCTTGAAGATCTCGCGGTCGTCGACCGAGAGCTCCTCGAGGGCGGTGAAGGCGTCGAGCGCCTCGGCGGTGGAGACGCGGATCCCGCTCTTGCGCAGGATGTTCGTGAACTCGAGGATCTTCTTCTGCACGGCCTTAGTGCAGCGCGCCCTTCTTCGTCGCCGCGGGCGCCGGCTCCGCGGCGCCGGCCGGCTTCGCGGCGCGCGCCTCGCCGGCCTTCTTCTGGAGCAGCTTGTCGAGCTCGGCCTGCGCCTTGCGCACGTCGCCCTCGTACTTGAGGATCACGTTGAAGGTCTGGCTCACGAGCTCCTCGTCGAGCTCCTGCGCGTTCAGCGCCAGCAGCGCGCGCGCCCAGTCGAGCGTCTCCGAGATCGACGGCGTCTTCTTCAGGTCGAGCTGGCGCAGGCGGTGCATCATCGCCACGAGGTCCTCGACGAGGCCCGCGGAGGCGCCGGGCACCTTCGTCTCGAGGATCGTGCGCTCGAGCTCCTCGCTCGGGAAGTCGATGTACAGGTGCAGGCAGCGGCGCTTGAGCGCGTCGCTCATCTCGCGCGCGTTGTTCGAGGTCAGGAAGACCAGGGGCCGGCGCTTGGCCTCGATCGTGCCGAGCTCGGGCACGGTCACCTGGAAGTCCGAGAGCACCTCGAGCAGGAAGGCCTCGAACTCGGGGTCGGACTTGTCGACCTCGTCGATCAGCAGCAGCGTCGGATCGTCCGAGGTGATCGCGGTCAGCAGCGGCCGCGGCACGATGAAGTTGTTCGAGAAGAAGACGCTGTCCTCCTTGCCCACGCGCTCGGCCGCCTCGCGCAACGACGAGGCCCCGGCCATCGCCTCGGTGAACTTCTCCTTGAGGATCTGCGTGTAGAGCAGCTGCTTCGAGTACTCCCACTCGTAGAGCGCCTTCGCCTCGTCGAGGCCCTCGTAGCACTGCAGGCGGATCAGCCGCCGGCCCGTGGCCTTCGCGACCACCTTCGCCAGCTCGGTCTTGCCGACGCCGGCCGGGCCCTCGACGAGCACCGGCTTCTCGAGCTTGCTGGCCAGGAACACGACCGTGCCGATCTTCTTGTCGCCGATGTAGTCCTGCTCGGTGAGCTTCTCGAGCACCTGATCTACCGATTCGAACATGGTCGTCTCCGGGTTTGGAGCCGGGTCAGCTCATCAGATGCAGAACGTGACCGAGCTTCTCTTTCTTCGTGCGCAGGTACTCGAGGTTCTTCTCGTTCGGCTGGATCTCGAGGGGCACGCGGTCGACGATCGTGAGCCCGTAGCCCTCGATGCCGGCGCGCTTGCCGGGATTGTTCGTGATCATCCGCATCTTGCGCACGCCGAGATCGACGAGGATCTGGGCGCCGACGCCGTAGTCGCGCAGGTCGGGCGGGAAGCCGAGCCGCTCGTTGGCCTGCACCGTGTCGAGGCCCTCGTCGTCCTGGAGCCCATAGGCGCGGATCTTGTTCTTCAGGCCGATGCCGCGCCCCTCCTGGCGCATGTAGAGCAGCACGCCCTGCCCCTCGGCCTCGATCAGCTTCAGCGCCGCCTCGAGCTGCTCGCCGCAGTCGCAGCGCAGCGAGCCGAGCGCGTCGCCGGTGAGGCACTCGCTGTGCACCCGCACGAGCACCGGCACGTCGGGATCGATCTCGCCCTTGACGAGCGCCATGTGGTCGATGTGGTCGATGTCGTTCTCGTAGACGATGCAGCGGAAGTCGCCGCCGGCGCGGGTCGGCATGCTCGCGACCGCGGCGCGCCGCACCAGCTTCTCCTTGCGCAGCCGGTACTGGATCAGGTCGGCGATCGCGACGATCTGGATGCCGTGGTGGCGGCCGAACTCGATCAGGTCGGGCATGCGCGCCATGCTGCCGTCGTCGTTCATGATCTCGCAGATCACGCCGGCGGGCGTCAGCTCGGCGAGGCGCGCGAGGTCGACCGAGCCCTCGGTCTGGCCGGCGCGGCGCAGCACGCCGCCGGCGCGGGCGCGCAGCGGGAAGATGTGGCCCGGGCGCGCGATGTCGTTCGGCTTCGCGTCGGGGTGGATCGCGGTCAGGACCGTCGTCGCGCGGTCGGCCGCCGAGATGCCGGTCGTGACGCCGCGGCGCGCCTCGATCGAGACGGTGAACGCGGTGCCGAAGCCCGAGGTGTTCTCCCAGTCGGGCACCATCATGCCGAGGTTCAGCCGCTCGAGCTGCTCCTCGGTCAGCGACAGGCAGATCAGCCCGCGGCCGTAGCGGGCCATGAAGTTGATCGCCTCGGGCGTGACCCTCTCGGCCGCGATGCACAGGTCGCCCTCGTTCTCGCGGTCGGCGTCGTCGACCAGGATCACCATCCGGCCGGCGCGGATGTCGGCCACGGCCGCCTCGACCGACGCGATCGCCGCCCGGATCTCTTCCGGATCCTGGGCGATCTTGAGGTTGGGCTTCTGGCTCATGCGGGGGCCACCTGCCGTCCGGACCCGGGATGGTCCGGGGGGTGTCCCGGCGGGTTCCGGCGGGCGCGCGGGGCGTCGCGGGCGGGCGGCAGCACCGTATCAACGGCCGATTTCGCTGTCAAACCTGCGCGCCGGCTACGGGTTTTCGGGAGCGCGCACAGCTAGAACCAGAAGCGCAGCCCCGCGACGAAGCCGACCGCGCTCGCGCCCTCGCCGTCGTCGCGCGCGAGGTTCGCGGTCGGGCCGAGCTTGCGCAGCCAGCTCACGCCGACGTACGGCGCGATCTCGCGGCGCAGCTCGTAGCGCAGCCGCAGCCCGAGCTCGAGGTCGTTGAGGCCGCGCGCGACGCCGAACTCCCGCGCGTCGCTCGCCGCCGCGTTCAGCTCGAGGCGCGGTTGGGCCACCAGGCGCTGCGTCAGCAGCAGGTCGAGCGTCGCCTCCAGTCTCGCCGAGAAGTCCCCGTCCTCGCTGACGAAGACCTCCGGCGTCAGCTCGAACCCGTACGGCGCCAGGCCCTCGAGCGAGAGCGCCGCGAAGGTGCGCTCGCGGTCGGGCCCGGCGCCGAACAGGAAGTCCTGGCGCACGCCGATCCGCGCGGTCCAGAAGGCCGTCCACGTGTACGCGTAGAGCGCCTGTAGCTCGGCCTCGGCGCGCGGCGCGCCGCTCGCGTTCCAGTCGCCCTCGCTCTCGAGCCACAGCTTGTGCGCGTCGCCGCCGAGCCAGGCCTCGGCCTCCCACGCGAGCGCGTCGTCGCCGTCGTTCAGGCGGAACTCGAGCTGGTCGACGAGCACGAGGCTCTGGACCCCGGCGCCGTGCAGTGCCGCCGGCCACTCCTCGGGCGCGCCGCTCGGCGTCTCGGCGCGCGCCGGGAGCGCGAGCGCGACGAGCGCGAGGGCCGCGAGTCGTGCGCTCACGAGCGTCCTTCCGGCGGGTCGCCGACGCGCACGACCCGCATCATCCCCATCTCCATGTGGTAGAGCAGGTGGCAGTGGAAGGCCCAGCGCCCGGGCTCGACCGCGTCGACGAGCAGCGCGACGCGCTCGGCGGGCTTCACCGCCAGCGTGTGCTTGAGCGGCGCGCGCGCCCCGTCGCCGTTCTCGAGGCGCATGAACATCCCGTGCAGGTGGATCGGGTGCTCCATCATCGTGTCGTTGACCAGCACGAGGCGCACCCGCTCGCCGTACGCGAGCTCGATCGGGCCGTCGACCTCCGAGAACTTCACGCCGTCGAACGACCACATGTAGCGCTCCATGTTCCCGGTCAGGTGCAGCTCGAGCTCGCGGTCGACCGGGCGCTCGGCGTCGGGGTGCGGGGTCGCGCTGCGCAGATCGCGGTAGACGAGCACGCGGTGCGGTGCGTCTTCGAGCCCGGCGCCGCGCTCGCCGAGCCGGTCGTACTGCACGTGGGCCACGGCCGCGTTTCCCGCGCCGTGCCCGTCCGGACCGTGGCGCGCGACCGGGCCGGATGCATCGGCGTGCACGTCCTGCGCACCGTGGCCGCGGTGCGCCGCGTGCGGGTCGGGGTCCGCAGGCGCCGCGTGTCCCCCGTGCCCCGCTCCGTGCTCCATCCCCATGTCGCGCATCGTGCGCCGCGGCGGCTCGCGCAGCACGGGCACCGGCGCGCTCATCCCATC
>CAZQYK010000405.1:0-3470 GCA_964597285.1 uncultured Spirochaetales bacterium | reverse complement strand
GCGGTGCCTCTGGCCAGCACCGGGCCGGCGGAGGCGCGGAGCGGCACGATCCTCTTCGGCTCGAGCGCGCCCGAACCACCCGCGGTCGTGAACAGTGGCGGGCTGCTCGGCGGCAGTTTCCGCATCGAAGCGGGCGAGGTGCGGATCGCGAACGCGGTCGTCGGCGACATCAACTTCTCGCCGATCGACTCGACCGGCGGCGTTGACGTGGCCGCGGAGCGCGTGGTGATCAGCAACGACGGCATCCTTCCTGAGAGCGCGATCGGCTTCCTGACCTTCTCGGGGGGCACCGGGCGCGCCGGCGACGTGCGCGTCGCGGCAACCGAGGTGAGGGCCATCGGCGGGCTGATCGCCAGCGCCCCGCTGATCGGCGCTGGCGGGCGGATCACGGTCGAGGCCGACCGCATCGTCCTCGCCGGCGGCGGCGGCGACTCGGGCGGGATCGGCGCTCCGAGCGGCATCTTTCCCTCGGCAGGCGCGAGCGGCGGGATCACGATCACCGCGCGTGAGTCGCTGACCATGGGCGCCGGCGGGACGATCAGCGCCTCGTCCTTCGGGGACCGGGAAGGCGGCTCGATCGCGGTCAATCTGGACGACCACGCTCTGCTGATCATGCAACCCGGCTCGCAGATCTTGGCCACGGCGAGCGGATCGGCGCAGGGCGGGGGCATCGCGATCACCGGCGGCGACGTGCGGATCACCGGCGTCGACCCGGCGCACCTCGAGTCGACGCTCGACAAGCTGCGCGAGAGCGGCGCCGCGATCGAGTCGGGCACCGACAGCGTGCGGCTGCGCGCGCCGGCCCCGCCTCAGCCGATCAGCGTCACGACGGCGCCCTTCCCGGGCTTCCCGACCGACATGCAGGCCCAGCTGATGGCGGTGCTGTGCGTCGCCGAGGGCGCGAGCGTCGTCACCGAGCGGGTGTTCGAGAACCGCTTCATGCACGTGCCGGAGCTCCAGCGCATGGGGGCCGACATCACGCTGTCGGGCCGCTCGGCTCACGTGCGCGGCGTCGAGCGGCTCTCGGGGGCCCAGGTGATGGCCACCGACCTGCGCGCCTCGGCCGGGCTGGTCGTGGCGGGGCTCGCCGCAGAGGGCGAAACTGTCGTCAACCGCGTCTACCACATCGACCGCGGCTACGAGCGGATCGAGGAGAAGCTCGGTCGGCTCGGCGCGGACATCCGCCGCGAGGGCTAGGCCCCCGGCACCCGAGCTCCCCCCGCCAGAACCCAGAGCCAGACCCCCGATTGGGAGGCCGAATGGCGCCCCGAGAATCCGGCAAGGCGATCCCGCTGCTGCGCACCGCGGACACGGGCTTCGAGCGCGCGTTCGCGAAGCTCGTGCGCCGGCGCGAGGAGGGCACCGACGACGTCGCGAAGGTCGTGCGGCGCATCGTCGACCGCGTGCGGGCGAACGGCGACTCCGAGCTGCGCGCGCTGACCAGGAAGTTCGACGGCGCGACGCTCGACGTCTTCGAGGTCGGCCGCGACGAGTTCGAGGAGGCCGGCGAGCGCATCGACCCGGCCGACCGCGCCGCGCTCGGCAAGGCGGCGATGCGCGTGCGCGAGTTCCACCGCAAGCGCATCCCGTCGAGCTGGGAGGTGCGCGAGGAGGGCGGCGGTGTGTTCGGCACGCGCGTGCGCCCGCTGCACCGCGTGGGGATCTACGTGCCCGGTGGCAAGGCCGTGTACCCGTCGACCGTGATCATGAACGCGGTGCCGGCGTCGGTGGTCGAGGTGCCCGAGATCGTGATGGTCTCGCCGCCCGGGCCCGACGGGAAGCTGCGCCCCGAGGTGCTGATCGCCGCGAAGGTGGCCGGCGTGCACCGCGTGTTCAAGGTCGGCGGCGCGCAGGCGGTCGCGGCGCTGGCCTACGGCACCGAGAGCGTGCCGCGCGTCGACAAGATCGTCGGCCCCGGGAACATCTACGTCGCGACCGCGAAGAAGATGGTGTTCGGCGAGGTCGACATCGACAGCGAGGCCGGCCCGACCGAGGTGCTCGTGATCGCCGACCGCAGCGCGAACCCGGCGTGGCTCGCGGCCGACCTGATCTCGCAGGCCGAGCACGACGAGCTCGCGCAGGCGATCCTCGTGACGCCGCTGAAGACGATCGCGACGCGCGCGCAGGAGCAGGTGACGAAGCAGCTGAAGACGCTCGAGCGCGCGAAGATCGCGCGCAAGGCGCTCGCGACGCGCAGTGCGGTGATCCTCGCGAAGGACATGGCCGAGTGCATCGAGCTCGCGAACCGCTACGCGCCCGAGCACGCGGTGATCGCGAGCGACGACGCCGACCGCATCAGCAAGGAGGTCGTCAACGCCGGCGCGATCTTCCTCGGCCACTACACGCCGGTGGCCGTCGGCGACTACCTCGCCGGCCCGAACCACGTGCTGCCGACCGGCGGCTCGGCGCGCTTCTTCTCGCCGCTCGGCGTCGAGGACTTCCTGAAGCGCACGAGCATCACGCGCTTCGAGCCGCCGAAGCTGCGCGAGCTCGGCCTCGACATCGTACGGCTGGCCGAGCTCGAGGGCCTGACCGGCCACGGCCGCTCGGTCGAGATGCGCCTGCAGAAGATCCGGCGCGCGCGGCGCGAGCGCGAGGCGGCCCGCGAGGCCGACGCAGAGCTCGAGATATGACCGATCGCAGACGCGCGAACGTGCACCGCAAGACCAAGGAGACCGACGTCCGCGTCTCCTTCGACATCGACGGCAGCGGCAGCTACCGCGTCGCCACCGGTCTGCCCTTCTTCGACCACATGCTCGAGTCGTTCGCGAAGCACGGCGTCTTCGACCTCGAGATCGCCGCGGCCGGCGACCTCGCGGTCGACGCGCACCACACGGTCGAGGACGTCGGCATCGCGCTCGGCCAGGCCGTGCGCGAGGCGCTCGGCGACGCGGCCGGCATCCGGCGCTACGGCGTGCAGGTGCTGCCGATGGCCGAGGCGAAGGTCGAGGTGGCCGTCGACGTCTCGAACCGGCCGTACCTCGTCTACCGCGTGCCGCTCGAGAACACCCGCGTCGGCACCTTCGACGCGAGCCTCGCCGAGGACTTCTTCTACGCGTTCGCGCAGAACGCCGGCCTCGACCTGCACGTCGAGCTGCGGTACGGCAAGAGCCCACACCACGTCGTCGAGGCCGTGTTCAAGGGCGCGGCGCGCGCGCTGCGCGTGGCGCTCGAGCGCGACCCGCGCGGCGTCGGGCTGCCGACGGTGAAGGGCGCGCTGTAGACCTTCGACCTCCGTTCGCGAGCTCCGTTCGACAGGATCCCCCGTGACGCCGCCCCCCCCCACGCCCGGCCCGCGCATCGCCGTCGTCGACTACGGCGCCGGCAACCTGCGCAGCGTCGCGCGCGCGCTCGAGCGCTCGGGCCTCGAGCCCGACGTCACCGGCGACCCGGCCGCGGTGCGCGCGGCCGACGGCGTCGTGCTGCCGGGCGTAGGCGCGTTCCGCGACGCGATGACGAGCCTCGCCGCG
>CAZQYK010000404.1:0-26684 GCA_964597285.1 uncultured Spirochaetales bacterium | reverse complement strand
GCTCGGGTGAGCCTGAGGCGTCGGCGCGACGACCGGCTCGGGACGTGGATCCTGAGACGCGCGCCACGTCCACGCGAGCGCGGCGAGCGCCGCGAGCGCGAGCGGGCGGATCCGCGTCGGCTGGAGCATCGCGCGCATTCTACGCGCCCGCTCCGGCGCGTCGCCAGGCTCGAGCGGGCCGCGGCGCCGGAATCGCGGCGGCCGCACTCGCTCCTGCCGCGGCGCGCGCGCGTCGGGATAGAATCGCGCCATGACCCGGCCCGCGACGAGCGCTCCCGGCGACACCCCCGCGACGCTGCGCGAGGCGCTGCCGGTGTTCCTCGGCCACGCGAGCCCGCGCGTGCTGCTCGCGGCGTTCGCGGCCGCGCTCGCGGCGCGGATCGCGCTCGGCGGCTGGTCGGCGTGGGATCTCGCGCCGGTGGCGGTGATCGCCGCGCTCTGGCCGCTCCAGGAGTGGGGGATCCACGTGTGGATCCTGCACGCGAAGCCGGTGCGGATCGGGCGCTTCCGCTTCGACGGGCGCGTGCCGCGCGCGCACCGCGCACACCACCGCGACCCGTGGAACTACGCGCTGCTCTTCATCCCCTTCCACTCCTTCTGGTACTCGCTGCCGATCGTCGCCGCGCTGTGCTTCCTCGCGACGCCGGGGCCCGAGCTCGCGCTGACCGCGCTCGCGACCTATCTGGCGCTGGCGATCCACTACGAGGCCGTGCACTTCCTGATCCACACGCGGGTCGCGCCGCGCGGTGCGGCCTACCGCCGGCTGTGGCGCAACCACCGCCTGCACCACTTCAAGAACGAGCGCCACTGGTTCGGCGTCACCCGGCTCGGCGCCGATCGGCTGCTCGGCACCGCGCCGGACCCGGCCGCGGTGCCGATCTCCGCGACGTCGCGCACGCTCGGCATCGCGCCGCCGGCCTGAGCGGCGCGCCTCCCAAGGGCCCTCGACGCCGGCGCCGCCGTTGCGTAGAATCCGAATCCGATTCTGATTCTTCTCGAACGAACCCCGGACCCGCCGATGGCCGACGCCCCGCTCGCGCTCGCCAGCCCCGCCCCGCCGAAGCAGGCGCGCAGCCTCGCGACGCTGCACCGCATCCTCGACGCCGCCGAGGCGCTGATCGAGGAGAAGGGGCCGGCGGAGGTCTCGATCCCGGAGATCGTGCACCGCGCGCGCTCGTCGGTCGGCGGCTTCTACGCGCGCTTCCGCGACAAGGACGCGCTGCTGCGCGCGCTCGAGGAGCGCTTCCTCGCCGAGATGGACGCGCGCGTCGAGGCGCTCGCCGACGAGGGGCGCTGGGCCGAGGCGCCGCTGCGCGCGATCGTCGAGGCCTGCGCGGCCGAGCTCGTCGGCGTGTCGACCGAGCGCCGCAACCTGATCGCCGCGTTCCTGACGCGCGCCGCGCTCGACGCCGAGGCGCGCGCCGACGCGCTGCGCTTCCGCCGGCTCGTCGGCGAGCGCATCACGCGCCTGGTGCTGACCCGGCGCGACCAGCTCTCGCACCCGAACCCCGAGATCGCGATCGACCTCGCGGTGCAGTTCGCGTTCGGGCTGACGCTGCAGCGCGTGATCGGCGGCGACCTGCGCGCCGCCGGACGCACGCTCTCGGACGACGAGATCGCCCGGGAGATCGTCCGCAACTTCCTCGGCTACGTCGGCGCCCGCGACGCGGCCGCCTCACGCCCGGCCCCGCGCCGGACCAGCGCCCGAAGGAGACGATCGTGAACTACCAGCAGCGCAATCCGCTTCCGCTCCCCGCGACCGGAGCCTCGCGCGAGATTCGCGCCACCATCGACACGGTCTTCGACTGGGAGTACGCGCTGCGCCAGCAGAACCTGCTGGCGCTGTACGAGAAGGGCAAGAAGAACGCCTGGAACGCGTCCGACCTCGACTGGTCGATCGACGTCGACATCGACCGCATCATGCGCGAGCGCGCCGCCGGCGGCGGCGGTCAGCTGCTGAACCAGGTGATGAACCCGCCGCGCACGCTCGACGAGCGCGAGACGATCGACCTCCAGCTGAACATGAACTCCTTCATGCTCTCGCAGTTCCTGCACGGCGAGCAGGGCGCGCTCGTCGCGACCGCGAAGATCGTGCAGACGGTGCCGTGGGAGGAGGCGAAGTTCTACGCCGCGAGCCAGGTGTCCGACGAGGCGCGCCACGTCGAGGTCTACCACCGCTACCTCACCGAGAAGCTCGGCCTGTCCTACGAGGTGCACCCGAGCCTGCAGACGCTGATGGACGACATCGTCACCGACCCGCGCTGGGACCTGACCTTCCTCGGGATGCAGATCATGGTCGAGGGGCTCGCGCTCGCGGCCTTCGGGCTGCTGCGGCTGATGATGTCCGGCGAGGAGCTGATCCAGGACATCACGCGGCGCATCATGGCCGACGAGTCGCGCCACGTGGCCTTCGGCGTGATGGCGCTCGAGAACCTGTACACGCGGGAGATGAGCGCGAGCGAGCTGCGCGAGCGCGAGGACTTCGTGATCGAGTCGACGCACCTGCTGCGCGAGCGACTGCTGATGCACCAGGTCTTCGACCGCCTCGGCTGGGACCAGGAGGTGTGGGTCGAGTGGGCGAAGAACACGCCCTTCATGGTGGGCTTCCGCCAGATGACCTTCTCGAAGATCGTCCCGAACCTGAAGCGCCTCGGCCTGCTGACGCCGCGCGTGCGCGAGGCGTTCGCGAAGCTGGACCTGCTGCGCTTCGAGCACCTCAAGGACTCCGTCGAGGAGCCCGAGCCGCAGCCGCCCGAGGAGCTGGTCCAGCTGCTGATGCAGTTCCTGTCGAGCTGGCAGCAGCCGTCGGCGGTGGCGGGAAGCTGAGAGGGCCGTTCTCGGAGCGGCTCCGCTACCGGCCGCTGCGGAGGGCCGATCTCGACGCGTTCCACGCGCTCGTCGTCGACGAGCACGTGCGCCGCTACCTGATGGACGGCGAGGTCTTCCCGGTCGAGTGGAGCGAGGCGCGCATTGCCGACAGCGAGGCGCTCTTCGCGCGCCGCGGCGAGCGCCCCGGCGCCTTCGCTCGCGAGATCCGGCTGCGCCTCGACGACGAGCGCCGCTAGCCGGGATCCGGCCCGGCGCGCGCGCCTTCACACGCCGAGTAGATTCGCTCGAGCGTGGCCGCGATCTGGTGGGCTTCGAGCGGCATGCGGCGGATCTCGGCGAGTGCCGCGCAGCGCTCGATCGGCCGCGGGCGCGCCGCCGCGGCGATCACCTCGCGCGCCCAGCGATCCGGCGGGTCGCCCAGTCCGAGCCGGGTCACCAGCGCCGGCAGCGCGTCGGCCTCGCGCGTGACGCCGTTCGAGATCACGCACGGCAGCGCGCATGCCTGGGCCTCGATCACGGTGCGCGGAAGGCCCTCGAAGCGGGACGGAAGCACGAACACGTCGAATGCGCCCTGCATCAGGCGCGGGACGTCGTAGCGGACGCCGAGGAACGAGACCGCGTCGGCGACGCCGAGCTCGTCGGCGCGCCGCCTCGCCTCGGACTCGGCCTCGCCCTCACCCACCAGGACGAGCCGAGCCTTCGGAGCTCGCCTGCGAACCTCTGCGAAGACTTCGATCAGGAAGCGGTGGTTCTTCTGCGGGTGGAATCGGCCCACGTGGCCCACGACCAGCGCCGCGTCGTCGATGTCGAGATCCGCCCGAACCGCGGCGCGGTCCCACGTCGGCTCGAAGGGCTCCAGATCGATCCCGCTCGGGGCCAGGCACCAACGGGGATCGCGTTCGCAGTCGGCGCCGAAGAGGCTGCGGCCCGCTTCGCGGCTCACGGCGAGCCACGCGGTGGCGTGTCGCCGGACCCAGCGTCGGGCGAGTGCGAACTCGACGCGTTCGCGAAGGCCCGCTTCCGCGATCCAGACGCTCAGGTCGTTGTGGGCGTGCGCGATCCGGTGCGGGACGCCGCACAGAGCTGCCCAGCGCATCACGACGCCGCTGTAGTGCCGCATGTGGCTGTGGACGACGTCGAAGGGGCCGCGCTCGCGGAGCAGCCGCGCGAAGTCGCCGAAGAACGAGAGGGGACGCTCGCGGTATCTCGCGTGGACCGCGTGTACGCCGATCCGCTCGAATGCGGCCTGGAAGCGGCGGTCCGGATGGGGGCTTCCAGTCATCAGATCGATGCGGAAGCGCTCGCGGTCGAGGAACGGGAACGTCTGGAGCAGTCCCGACTGCACGCCGCCGGGATTCAAGGCGTTCAGGACGTGCAGAACGCGGATCGGGCGTTCGGCCCCCGGGGGTTGCGTCCAGGCCGTGGCCTGCGGCGCGTTCAAACGGCGCGCCTCGGCAGCGCGGAGCCGGCGGAGTCGAGGGCGGGCGATCCGTTCGCGAGCGCAGGCTCGAACGCGCGGTCCCGGCTGCGGAGGATCCGATCGGCCGTCCAGCGCGCGTGGCTCTCGAGCGCGCCGCGCCCGTCGTCGTCGAGGCGCTCGATCGCCAGGGGCAGACCTCTGCGCTGGAGGTCGTCGAGCCGATCCCGGAGCCGCTCGAGCGCGCGCAGCGCGGCGCCGAGGTGGCTCGCGAAGTCCGGCGACGGGATCAGGAACTCGAGCCGGCTCTGCGTGCCCACCCGAGCGGCCATGCGGGACACCGCGGTGTCGCTCGGCACGTCGAGCATCACGACCAGGTCCGCGCGGGTCAACAACGAGCCGCCGCGCGCGTGCACGCGCACGTCGACGAGCCGCTCGGGGGCGCGCGCACTGAAGTCGATCGACCAGAGCGCGTGGAAGAAGCCCTGATCCATCAGGTGGATGCCGGGCCGGCGGGAGACGCGCGCGAGCAGCCCGCAGACGAAGAGCAGGTTGAAGGAGGTCGCGAGCAGGTCGTTGACGCTGTGCTGCCGGGTCGCGCGGATTCGGCGCAGCGTGGCGGCCGTCCAGAGCGGATGGCCCAGCGCGATCGCGCCGGCGTAGCGCAGCTTCTGCAGCCGCTTCCAGAGCCAGGTCGAACGCCGGGTGAGGTCGTAGGTGGGCTCGCTGACCCGCTCGCCACGCGCTCGCAGCAGCTCGGCCACCGCGTGGGAGAGCGTCGACTTCCCGGCTCCCGGCAGACCCACGAACTCGACGACGAAGCTGTCGCGGGAGCGTGTAGGCATCGCGCTGGCCGGTCTGCGAGACGCGTGCCAAGGAAAGGGCACCTTCCGAGGCGGCTCCAAGGCGGACTGGAGGATCTTTCGAGGCGTTTCATGGACGAATCCGGGAACGTTCTACAAAGCTTCGCGACGCGGCTGCGATCGCGAGTCCGTTCCGAGTGCGCCTGCGCGCCAGTGGGCTCCCGGCGAATCGCACTCTCTCCGTCGGGGGCGGCCGGCCTCGGCACGTTCATTGCTTTGCCAGCGCTCGCCGCCCCAGATCCGCTGGAGGAAGCTGTGCAGGACTACGAGTTCGGTCCCGATCTCCGGGCGTTCGGGAGGATCCTGAGGGAGCGTCGAGGGCTGATCCTGCTCGTCGCCGCGGCGTGCGTCGGAGTGGTGGGGCTCTACGTGTCACTCGCCACGCCCCTCTATACCGCCGAGGTCGTGCTGCTGATCGAGCCGGAGCCCGAAGAGCAGCTGGAGTCCGCCCGCGCGCTCGACCTCTCGTCGGACGAGGCGCGGGACTACTACATGACGCAGTACGACATCCTGCGCAGCCGCAGCCTGGCGCGCGCCGTGGTAGAGCGCGAGGGTCTCGCGCCCTCCCAGTTCCACACCCGCTCGGACGCGTTCCGCGCGGCGCTCGGCGAGCATCTCGGCGGCTGGACGAGTTCGGAGCCGGAGGTCGCGGAAGCGAAGCGGCCGATCTCGGCCGACTTCCTGGACGAGTACGCAGAGGACTGGCTCGGCGTCGAGCCCTATCCGGAGAGCCGGCTGGTCCGGGTCACGTTCACGAGCCCCGACCCCGAGCTGTCGGCGCGCGTCGTCGCCACCCACGCGCAGGAGTACATGATCCGGGCGCTCGAACTGCGCCGCCAGTCGCTCGAGGACTCGCGCGATTTCCTGGCTCGCAATCTCGAGCGGCTCGCGAAACGGGTCGACGAGTCCGAGCGCGAGCTCAACGCGTACCGGCGCGAGCACGGCATCCTCTCGCTCGACGACCGCGAGAACGTCCTGGTCGAGCATCTCGTGGCGCTGAACCAGAAGCTGGCCGAAGCCGAGGCGGAGCGCATCGCGCGCGAGTCCGTGGCGACGGTCGGCAGCTCGCGCGATCCGGAGTCGATCCCCGCGGTCGTGTCGAGCCCGCTGGTCGCGAGCCTCAAGGAGCACCTCGCGATGCTCGAGGCCGACTTCGCGGCGCGCACCGCGAACCTGGAGCGCGACGGCAACCCTCTGTGGCCGCGCGATCAGGAGGCGAAGATCCAGCGCCTGCGCGGACGCCTGCAACACGAGATCTCCGCGCTCGTGGCGTCGACGCGCTCCTCCTTCGAGGAGGCTCGCCAGCACGAGGACGTGCTGCGCGCACGGTTCGACGAGCAGAAGGATCGCGTCCTCGCGCTCAAGGACGAGGGCGTCCAATACGCGGTACTCGAGCGAGAGGTCGACGCGAATCGGCAGCTCTACGAGGAGGTCCGCCAGCGCATGCTCGCGCTCGGCGTCGCCTCCGACGTGCAGGCCTCGAACGTGACGGTGATCGACGAGGCCTTCACGCCCGAGGCGCCTTCGCACCCGCGCACGGCGCTGAGCCTGGCGCTGGCGCTGGCGCTCGGTCTCACGTTCGGGTCGGGAATCGCCTTCGCCGTCGAATACCTCGACAACACGGTTCGCACGCCCGAGGAGCTCGAGCGCTACCTCGGCATTCCCGCGCTCGGGGTGGTGCCGGACTTCGCGCGCCTGGGCCGCGGCAGCCGCCCCCGGCTTCCGTCGCGAACCCGCCGGCTGCTCGGCGCGATGGTCGGGCGCAACTGGGATCCTCCGAGTCGAGCGCTCGCGGTCTCGCGCGATCCCTTCTCGGCGGCGAGCGAGGCCTACCGCGCGATCCGCACCGGCGTGCTGCTGGCGCAGGCGGACGAGACTCAACGCGTGATCCTGTTCACGAGCTCGGTTCACGGCGAGGGCAAGACGACCACGACGCTGAATACTGCCGCGCTCTTCGCACACCTCGGCGAGCCGGTGTTGGTGATCGACGCGGATCTGCGGCGCTCCAGCTGTCAGCGCCTGCTGCGACTGCCTCCGACTCCCGGCCTCAGCGAGGCGCTGTCGGGCACGCTTCCGCAGCTCCACAAGCTCGAGATCCAGGACGCGACGATCGACTTCCTGCCGAGCGGCATGCCGGCTTCGAAGCCGACCGAGCTGCTCGGATCCGACCGCATGAAGCAGATCCTCGGCTATCTCCGCCAGCACTACGCCTACGTCCTGATCGATTCGCCGCCGCTGATTCCGGTCAGCGACGCGGTGGTGCTGTCGACGCTCGTCGACGGCGTGATCGTCGTCGTCGATCCACGGCGCGCTCCGCGTCCGATCGTGTTCAAGGCCCACCGTCGACTCGTTCGCGTCAACGCGACCGTGCTGGGAACCGTCGTCAACCGCGGGCGGACTCGCGACGCGGACGACTACGACCCCGACGATCTCGACGCGGTCCAGCGCGAGCCGGACTCGATGGGACCCTCGGCATGAGCCATCTGCCGCACCCGCACTTCTCCGGCAAGACGATCCTGATCACCGGCGTGACCGGAACGGTCGGTCACGAGCTCCTGAGCCAGCTCGTGCGCATCTCCGACGTCCGCGTGATCGGTCTCGACAACAACGAGAGCGAGCTGTTCTTCCTCGACGAAGCACATGCCGACGATCCGGTCGATCTCTTCCTCGCCGACGTCCGCGACCGCGACACGCTCGTCCAGCGCTTCCGGGACGTCGACATCGTCTTCCATTGCGCCGCGCTGAAGCACGTCGGGATCTGCGAGCGCTCTCCGCGAGATGCGCTCCAGTGCAATCTGATCGGCACGCAGAACGCGATCGACGCCGCGGTCGCCAACGGGGTGCGGCAGGTTTGCCTGACTTCTTCCGACAAGGCGGTGAACCCGACGAACGTCATGGGCAGCTCGAAGCTGATGTGCGAGCGGCTGATGAGCGCGGCGAACCAGTTCACGCGAGGCTCCGGGTGCCGCTTCTCGTCGACCCGCTTCGGAAACGTCCTGGGCTCCCGCGGGTCGGTGATCCCGCTCTTCCGCAAGCAGATCGAGGCCGGCGGGCCCGTGACGATCACCGACCGCTCGATGACGCGCTTCATCATGGGGCTCAACGAGAGCGTGAAGCTCGTGATGGAGTCGGCGCCGCTCGCCGAGGGCGGCGAGGTCTTCGTTCCGAAGATGCCGGTCGCCGCGATCGTCGACCTGGCGCACGTGATGATCGAGGAGCTCGCCCCCAGCGTCGGGCTCGATCCGACGGACGTCGAGATCCGCGAGATCGGCGCGCGCCCCGGCGAGAAGCTCTACGAGGAGCTGCTGACGGAGGAGGAGAGCCAGCGGGCGTACGACATCGGCGCCTACATCGCGGTTCCTCCTGCGCTGCGTCGGAACGGACACCAGCCGGTCGCGCGCGCGTACAACTCGCGGCTCGAGGCGCCGCTCAGCCGGATCCAGCTCCGCCGCTTCCTGATCGACCGCGGCCTGCTCGAGGTGGACGAGGCCCGAGCCGCGCGACTCGCTCCGGATCGACGGAACCTGCAACTGGGAGAGATCGCATGAGAGTCCTGATCCTCGGCGGAGACGGCTATCTCGGCTGGCCCACGGCGATGCACCTCGCCCGCGCCGGGCACGAGGTGTGCGCGGTGGACAACTACCTGCGCCGCACGATGGCGCTCCAGACGCGTTCCGAGCCGCTGTTCCCCACGCCGTCGCTGCCGGCGCGCGCCGAGCAGTTCGCGGCGCTGAGCGGTCACCGCATCGACGTGCGGGTCGGCGACTGCGCAGATCCGGCGTTCCTCGCGCGCGTCGTCGAGGAGTTCCAGCCCGACGGAGTCGTGCACTACGCGGAGCAGCCGTCGGCCCCCTACTCGATGATCGGCTTCGACGAGGCGAGGCTCACGTTGCGCAACAACCTCGACGTCACCTTCAACCTGATCTGGTCGGTGCTCCGGCACGCGCCGGACTGTCACATCGTCAAGCTCGGAACGATGGGAGAGTACGGGACGCCCGACATCGACATCGAGGAGGGCTGGATCGACATCGAGCACCGCGGCCGGAAGGACCGCTTCCTGTTCCCCCGGGCGGCCGGCTCGCTGTACCACACGACGAAGGTGCTCGACACGGATCTGCTGTGGTTCTACACGCGGATCTACGGGATCCGGGTCACCGACCTGATGCAAGGCCCCGTGTACGGACTGTGCGTCGAGGACGTGGATCTCCCGGACGCGCTGCTGCCGAACTTCCACTACGACGACATCTTCGGAACGCTGGTCAACCGCTTCCTCGTCCAGGCGGTGTCGGGCGTGCCGCTGACTGTCTACGGGCAGGGGAATCAGAGGCGCGGCTATCTGAACCTGAAGGACACGATGCAGTGCGTCGAGCTCGCGCTCGCCCACCCCGTCGAGCGCGGCAAACTGCGCATCCTGAACCAGTTCACCGAGGTGTTCTCGGTCAACGAGCTCGCAGAGCGCGTCGCGCGGGTCGGCCGCGACCAGGGCATGGACGTCAAGATCGAGCACATCCAGAACCCGCGGAAGGAGAAGGAGGACCACTACTACAACCCGGCGCATTCCGGATTGCTCGAGCTGGGCCTGCGACCTCACCCGATCGACGACGAAACCGTGACCGGAATGCTCGGCACGGTGGGTCGCTACGCCGATCGCATCGACACGCAGAAGATCCACCCGCGGGTGCGCTGGTCGTGATGCGTTGGCTCGTCACGGGGGGATGCGGCTTCATCGGCTCGGCGCTGGTGCGCGCTCTGGCGCGCGAGGGCGCCGCCGTGCGCGTCGTCGACGACCTGTCGGTCGGAAGCGCGGCGACCCTGGGCGCGACGTCCGAGGTCGATCGCGTCGACGCGCGGGCGTCGGTTGCGGCGCCCCGCTGGTGCGCCGGGCGGGTGCAGCTGCTCGTCAGCGACGTGCGCGATCGCACGGCCGCCCAGCGAGCGGTCGAAGGCGCGGAAGTGATCGTCCACCTCGCCGCGAGCACCGGAGTGCAGCAGTCCGTCGACGATCCGGCGCGCGACCTGTCGGTGAACGTGCTCGGGACGCTCTCGTACCTCGACGCGGCACGCCTCGCCAGCGTCCGACGCTTCGTCTTCGCGTCGAGCGGCGCACCGGTGGGTGATCGAGAGCCCCCGCTGCACGAGGAGGTACCGTGTCGGCCGGCCTCGCCCTACGGCGCCAGCAAGCTCGCGTGCGAGGGCTACTGCTCTGCCTACTTCCACAGCTTCGGCCTCGAGACGGTCGCGCTGCGTTTCGGCAACGTCTACGGGCCCGGCTCGGCGCACAAGGGCAGCGTCGTCGCGCGCTTCATCGGCCGCGCATTGCGGGGGCGACCACTCGAGATCTACGGCGACGGGGGAAACACCCGCGACTACGTGTACGTCGACGATCTCGTCGAGGCCATCCGCGCCGCGGGCACGACCGCGAACGTCGGCGGCGAGGTGTTCCAGATCGCGACGGAACGCGAGACGACCGTCCGGGAGCTCGTCGCGCTGCTCCGCAAGACGCTCGTGCGCTACGGCGTACCGCGCGCCGAGCTCGTCTGCCGCGGGCCGCGCGTAGGCGACGTGCGCCGCAACTACTCGGACACGACCAAGGCCCGGCGGCGCCTCGGCTGGAGAGCGCGGACGCCGCTGCCCGACGGTCTCGACCGCACGGTGCGTTGGTTCGTCGAGCGCGGCGTACGAGAGAGTCAGGCCGGCGCCGCGGCCGTCGGCGCGCCCGACCCGTGAGCCGCTTCTGGACCCGACGCCGCCGCGCCGCGGCGCTCGCGCTCGCCCTCGACGCGCTGGCGGTGCCGATCGCGCTGGCCGCGGCACGGACGCTGGCCGGTGTGCTTCCCGGAGCGTCCGCGGCGGAGCTCGAAGCGCAGGAAGCGCTGGCGTTCGCGGCCCGCGCGAGCGCGCTGGTGATCCCACTCCACCTCGCTGCGCTCTATGCCTTCGATCTGCACGGCGTCACCCCTCGCGGCGCGTCGGCTCGGCACCGGCGGCGCCTCGTCCCGCTGTCCGCGGCGGCGATCGCGTCGGTGCCGCTGCTCGCCGAAGACCGGATCGAGGTCGCGGCGCTGCTCGCACACGTTCCGCTGCTGCTCGGCCTCTCGCTCGCGAGCCGGGCGGTGCTGCGCCGGTGGGTCGGGAGCTGGCGGGCCCGCCGCCTCGCCGCGATCGGATCGCGCGCGCGCGTCCAGGGGCTCGTTGCCGCGCTCTCCGGCGAGGCGTCGAGCGAGTACGCACTCGGGCCGATCCTCGACGTCGCTCCCGCCGGTGGCACGCAGCCGGCGCAGGCCGAGGCCGCGGAGGAGCTGCTCCGCAACGGCGGCTTCGCCGCGGTCGCGATCGACACCGGGCTCGTGCTCTCCGGCGAAGCGGTGGCACGCCTGATCGACCTGCGCCTCGCCGGCGTCGAGGTCTGGGACCTCTCGACGCTCGAGGCGGAGCTCACCGGCTGCGTGCCCGAGCACGCGGTCGACGCGCGTCGCATCGCACGCGCGCTCCTCCCCGGCGGCCGTGCGCCGCGGCGCTTCCGTCCGGGCGCGAAGCGCGCCTGCGACGTGGTGGGCGCCTCGCTCGGGCTGCTGGTGGCGGCGCCGGTGATGGCGCTGATCGCGCTCGCCGTGCGGCTCGAGAGCGAGGGGCCGGCTCTGTTCGCGCAGGAGCGGCTCGGTCGGCGCCGCCGCCCCTTCGTCTGTCTCAAGTTCCGCACGATGGTCCAGGATGCCGAGCGTCTCTCCGGTCCGCGCTGGGCCTCGGAGGACGATCCGCGCATCACGCGCGTCGGGCGCGTGTTGCGCAAGCTGCGCCTCGACGAGCTGCCGCAGCTCGTGAACGTGTTGCGCGGCGACATGTCGCTCGTGGGTCCGCGCCCGATCCGAGCGCATTTCGCGGACCGGCTGACGAAGTCGATCCCCTTCTACGAGGCGCGCTTTTCAGCGACTCCCGGCTTGACGGGATGGGCGCAGGTGCGGCAGGGCTACTCCGGCTCGGAGCTGGAGCAGGCGCAGAAGTTCCGCCACGACCTCTACTACCTCGAGAACGCCTCCCTGGCCCTCGACGCGTACGTCGTGCTCAAGACCGTGCAGACGGTCGTGACGCGGCCGGGAGTCTGATCGTGCATCCGCACTCCGGCGCCACGGCGTCCGAGCGGGAGCCCGCGCTGCCGGCACCGGGCGATCGGAGGATCGCGGGCCGCGGGACGGCTTCGCTCTCGCTGTGGAAGAACTTCTCGTGGATCACCGCCGGTCGGCTCGTCTACATCGCGACGCAGTGGGGCACGCTGGCCGTTCTCGCGAAGCTCGGCTCGCCCGCGATGGTCGGCGAGCTCGGTCTCGCGCTGGCGATCACGATGCCGGTCTTCAAGTTCTCGAACCTCGGGCTGCGGCACGCGCAGGCCACCGACGTCGAGCGCGCGCATCCCTTCGGCGAGTACATGGGGCTCCGCTCGCTCGCGAGCCTCGCCTCGGTGGTCGTGATCGCCGGGATCGGAGCGAGCCTCGGCCACGGGATCGAGACGGCGATCGTCATCGCGCTGATCGGCGCATCGCGGTCCTTTGCGTCGGTCGGCGAGGTCTTCCACGCATGCTTCCAGCTCTACGAACGCATGGACCACGTGGCGCGTTCGCTGGTCCTGCGCGGGGTGGCGTCGGTGGCGCTGCTGGCGGCCGGCGTGATCGCCACCGGGCGGCTCTGGGTCGGCGTGCTCGGCATGGCGCTGGCGTCGGTCGCCGTGCTCGCGGTCCACGACATCCCGCTCGGCCGGCGCGTGCTGCGGCATCGCGAGGGCGAGGCCCACGCCTCGGTGTCGCCGAGCTGGCAGCGCGCGCGGCTGTGGCGCCTGACGCGCCAGACGCTGCCGCTCGGGATCGCCGGCGCGCTCTTCTCGCTGCAGCAGAGCACGCCGAGGCTCTTCCTGGCCCAGGGCACTGGGCTCGAGGAGCTCGGCTACTTCGCGGCGATGATCTACATCGCGGCCGCCGGCAACGAGCTCGTGCAGGGGCTCGGCCACTCCGCGGTCGCCCGGCTCGCGCGGCTGTACGCGAGCGGGAACACGCGCGCCTTCGCCTCGCTGCTGGCGCGGGTATCGCTGATCGGGATCTTCTTCGGCGTCGTCGGGCTCGCCGTCGCGTGGGTCGCGGGCGCGCCCGTACTGACGCTCCTCTACACCAGCGACTACGGGCGGCATGCGGACGTCTTCGTCTGGGTGATGTTCGGAGCGCTGATCCGCTACGTCGCGTCGATGCTGCACTTCGGCACCACGGCCGCGCGCCGGTTCCGCGCCCACCTCGTGAATCACGTGGTCGTCGCCGTCGTCGCGCTCGCGGCGAGCGCGCTCTGGATTCCCGATCACGGGATCCTGGGCGCCGCCTGGGTCGGCGTGGCCGCGGCGGTCGCCGATCTGGTGTGCTCGGCCGGGATCAACGCAATGTCGATCCGCGCGCGTGCGGCCGAGGCCTTCCGATGCCTCTGATCCTGCTCGCACTCTATCTCGTCCTGAAGCCCTTCTATCTCTTCCCGAGCGGGCTGCCCCAGGTGGCGGACGCGTTCCTGACGCTCGCGGTCGCGATCGCGTTGGTCCGGCCGAGCGGACCGCTCGACCGCGGCGCGCTGCCGATCGTGCTGTGGGCGGGCCTGTTCGCCGTCTGGACCGCCGCGGTCAACGTCGCCTGGGCGACGTATCGCGCCGATCCGGAGTTCCTGGTTCCGCCCCTCTTCTACCTCTACAACTTCGCGCTCGTCTTCCTCGCGTTCCGGCTCTACTCGATCCACCGGGACCGATTCGTTCGGGTCGTGATGTGGAGCACGTGGCTCGCGGTGTTCGTCCAGCTGGCGCTCGCACTCACGCTCGGCGGAGGGGGCGCGAACCGCGGCATGCTGTTCTTCAACAACCCCAACCAGCTCGGCTACTGGGCGCTGCTGTCGGGCTCGATCTTCTTCGTCTGCACGCTGAGGGCGCCGGTCGGCCTGCGCTGGCAGATCCCGTTCTCGCTCGCCGTGCTCTACCTCGTGGCATTGTCGCTGTCGAAGGCGGCGCTGATCGCGCTCGCGGTGCTGTTCGTGCTCGCGGTGGTGCGCCGGCCCGAGCGGCTCGCGCCGGCGATGCTCGCCGCGCTCGTCGTCGTGACGCTGATGGGCGAAACCGCCCTCTACGAGCGGGTGCGAGCGCGGATCGCGGGTCTCGGTGACCAGGCGGACGACAACCTCGTCACGCGCGGCTACGACCGCCTGTGGAAGCACCCCGAGCACCTCGTGCTCGGCGCCGGGGAGGGGGGTTACGAGCGCTTCCGCCGCTGGGACGACGCGGAGTTCCACTCGACTCCCGGCACGCTCGTCTTCAGCTACGGCGTCGTCGGCGCGGGGCTGTTCGGAGCGTTCCTGCTCGGGCTCGGGCGGCGCGTCGGAGCGTACGGGCTGGCCTTCCTCGTGCCGTCGTTCCTCTACGGGGTCACGCACCAGGGGCTGCGATTCTCGACCCTCTGGCTGCTGGTCGCGATGCTCGGAACGGTTCGTCCAGCGCCTCGCGAACCCCTTCCCCAGGCGATCCGCCTCGGTCAAACCGCTCCGCGCGAGGCGATGGCGTCGCGCGGGGCGTCGTAGAGCGACAGCAGGCGCTCGACGATCCGCCGGCTGTCGAAGCGCTCGACGGCGAGCTGACGGCCCCGTGCGCCCATCGACGCGCGCAACGCCGGGTCGTCGAGGAGGCGGCGCATCGCGTCGGCGAGCGCCTCGGCCGAGCGGGGCGGCACGAGAAGGCCGGAGACGCCGGGAAGCACCGCGTCGCGGCAGCCGGGCCGGTCGGTCGTGATGATCGGCGCGCCGGCCGCCGCCGCCTCGAGGAGGGTCCGCGGAATGCCCTCCGGATAGCTCGAGGGAAGGACGAGCGCGGCGCAGCCGCGCATGCGGCGCTCCACCACGTCTGGAGCGGTTCGTCCGTGCCAGCGTACGACGCCCTCGCGGTCCACCGCCTCGAGCCACTCGCGGGGCACGAAGTCGGCGTTCTTCGAGCCGTAGTCCTCGCGGCAGCCGCCGAAGAGCGAGAACGATGCCGCGGGCCGGTCGCGAGCCACACGCCGCGCGGCCTCGACGAACTCTCGCACCCCCTTGGCCCAGAGCATCCGCGAGACCATGATGAACTCGCTGCGCTGCTCGGGTCGGAGCGCGGGATCCGGAGCGAGACGGTCGGTGTCGACGCCGGAGCCGGGAACCACCTCGGTGCGCCGCGGATCGAGCCCGATGTCGCGGAGCAGCCGCGCCCGGTCCTCCGCGTTCTGGAGCACGACGGTGCCGCGCCGCAGCGCTCCGCGATACAGCCCGCGCACCACGCGCGCCAGCCAGCGTCGCTCCGAGTCGTAGGCGCTGCCGAGCCCGGTCACGCCGTTGACCACGACCGGAACGCGCGCAATGCGCGCCGCGAACGATCCCCAGACGACCGGCTTGATCGAGAAGTGGTGCACGACATCGGGGCGCAGCCGCCGATACACGCCCGCCAGCGCGCTCAGGTAGCGCAGGTCCTGGGCCGGGTTCGTGCCCGCCGACGCGACCGACACGCGGATCGGCTCCACGCCCCAGGCGCGGAGCATCTGGCTGCCGGACTCCGAGAGATCGCTGACCGCCGCCACGGACCACCCCTTCGAGACGAGCGCCCGCAGGAGGTCGGCGCGGAAGCGGAGCAGATTCCATTCAGTGTTCGTGACGACGGCGATGTGTCGCTGCTGTGTGGAGCCCATGCGTTCACTCCACCACGTATGGCGCGCCCGGCCGCCCTACGTTGCCGCTGCCGGCCGGTGCGAGTGCGCCGCGAAACTTCTCTCCGGAAGCGCCCGGAAGGCCCGCCGGGAGGGCGACGGCGCCGACGGCGGCTGGTCCGTCCGCGGCCGGGCGATAAGCCGCGTCGAGGCGCGGATCGGCCTCGATGCCGTTGGCCTCCCACCCCGGCGCGTAGTGCGCGCGCGTGGCGCGCTGGAACGCGGAGCTGCGGAACGCGGCGAGATCGTCGAAGTCCACCGGCGCACCGCCGTCGGCGGGCTCGAAGTCCGCGAAGATCTCCTCGTCCGGGTCGTGGAGCCGCCGGTGGTAGAGATTGCCGTCGTAGACCTGGAGTCCGCCGAGGGCAGTCGCCTCACGGGCGATGCGATAGCCGGTCACCTGGACGAAGACGTTGTTGTAGACCTCGTGCACGGCACCGGCGCGCCGGGGGCGCGTGTGGCCCGCGCCCTGGTTCGAGATGTCGCGTCCGAACAGGACGGTGTTGTGGTAGATCTTCCACGCGTCGCCGCTTCCGAATCCGTCGCTGGTGTGCGAGCCGAACGGCGTCGCCCAGACCTTTCCCTCCGAGCCGCCGCGCAGCGCCTTGCCGTGCCAGGCTCCCGAAGCGTCGCGTCGCCCGTACTGCATCCGCTCGCTCGCGTCGATCACGTTGTGGTGCACGAAAGTGGTGCCGGGCCGCGGGCTCGTGCCAGAGCCGTGCCGGCTCACGCCTTTCGAGACGCGCAGCATCCGGTTGTGGTGCACGTGGTGCTCGTAGCCTGCCGAGCCGAGCTGGAAGCAGTCGTCGCGGATGCCCTCGAACAGGTTCTCGCGCACGGTGAGATGGTGCGCCTCGCCGGTCGCGTCGATGCCGTCGAAGACGTTGCGGATCGTGCTCTCGAAGATCTCCACGTGATGGGCGTCGTCCTGGAGATTGAACGCCGCACCCTGGAGCAGATGGGCGGGCCGCGTGCCCGACTTCACGTCCTGCCAGGCGATCCACGGGGGCACCGCGTCGTCGATCACGACTCGCTCGAAGCGGAGGTCGTGGGCGCCTCCGCGCACGATGACGTGCGTGCGGCCGCCGAGGAGCTCGCTGTCGCGCACGGTCACGTCGTGGGCGCCGCTCTCGATCTCGATCGCGTTGTTCTGGTGCACGATCGCCAGGCCCTCCAGGACGAGGTGACGCGCGCGGGCGTCGATCCGCACCACCTCGTCGTCGCCGTAGAGGACGAGCGCCGCCTGACGGGCGTCGAGCGCGGGCGGATCGGGAGATCCCCGCTGCTGCTCGATTTGCAGCACTCCGGGCTGGAGGCGCACGTAGATCCGCTCGTCCGACGGGTTCCAGTAGGTGCCCTGGCCCACGTAGATCGGGAGATCCTCGTCGAAGTGCTCGACGTCCGTCGAGAACGCCTGCCACGACTCGTACGGCACGAGCCGCCAGCGTCGTCCGCCGTGCTCGAGATATCCGTGGACGATGCCGACGTCCGGGTAGCGGCGCTTCGAGCGGTAGATGTGCCGCCCGCCGTCGACGGGCTCCCAGTGATCGTTCCCGGGGCTGCGGAACTCCCGGAAGCCGCCGTCGATGCGCGGCTTCGCGTCCGGGGCCGTGCGGATCACGATCGGCGCGTCGGGGTCACCGCGCGCCGAGATGCGAACGCCGCTCTCCCAGTACGTCCCCCCGCGGAGGCGCAGCTCGTCGCCGGGTTGCAGATTCTGCACCGCGGCGGCGACGCTGCGGAACGGGCTCGCCGCGCTGCCGGGGCCGGCGTCGTCGCCGGTCAGCGGGTCGGCGTAGTAGACCGCGGCGCGTGCGGGCGCGGCTGCGAGCCCGAATCCGGCGCCGAGGACGGCGAGACAGCGGCACAGGGGCAGCATCGGGCCTCGGAGGGTCTGCGATCGCGGCGCCGGCCACCGTGACGCCGGTCTCATTCCGAGCGGCTCCGTCATTCGGAAGAGCCCGGGAGCAAGGAGCATGCCAAGAGAGGGCGCCCGCAGGCGACCGAGGGGGCGACGCCCTCCGCTACAGCGCGCGGTGGCCGGTGATCGCCTCGCCGAGGATCAGCGTGTGCACGTCGTGGGTGCCCTCGTAGGTGCGAACGGTCTCGAGGTTCACCATGTGCCGCATCGCCTGGTAGTCGTCGACGATGCCGTTCGCGCCGAGCAGGTCGCGCGCGAGGCGGGCGATCTGGAGCGCGGCGTCGACGTTGTTGCGCTTGATCAGCGACACCATCGTGTGGTCGAGCGAGCCCTCGTCCTTGATGCGCCCGACCCGCAGCGCGAGCAGCTGTGCCTTCGTGATCTCGGTGAGCATGAAGACGAGCTTCTCCTGCGTGATCTGCTTCGCCGCGAGCGGCCCGCCTTGCACCTGGCGCTCGCGGCTGTAGTGGAGCGCCTCGTCGTAGCAGGCCATCGCGGCGCCGATCGCGCCCCACGCGATGCCGTAGCGCGCCTGGGTCAGGCACGAGAGCGGGCCGCGCAGCCCCTCGACCTTCGACAGCCGGCTCTCGTCGGGCAGCTCGACGTCGGTGAGGAAGAGCTCCGACGTCACCGACCCGCGCAGCGAGAACTTCCCCTTGATGTCGCGCGTCTCGAAGCCCCTGCAGCCGCGCTCGACGAGGAAGCCGCGCACGCCGTCGTCGGTCTGGGCCCAGACGACCGCGACGTCGGCGATGCTTCCGTTCGTGATCCAGCGCTTCGTGCCGTTCAGCACCCAGCCGGCGCCTCGGCGCTCGGCGCGCGTGCGCATCGCGGCGACGTGGCTGCCGGCGTCGGGCTCGGTCAGGCCGAAGCAGCCGATCGCGCGCCCGGCGGCCAGATCGGGCAGCCAGCGCTCCTTCTGCGCGTCGGAGCCGTAGGCGTGGATCGGGTACATCACGAGCGAGCCCTGCACCGACGCGAAGCTGCGCAGGCCCGAGTCGCCGCGCTCGAGCTCCTGCATCACGAGCCCGTAGGCGACGTTGTTCATGCCGGCGCAGCCGTAGCCCGAGAGGTTCGCGCCGAACACGCCGAGCTCGGCGAGGCCGGGCACGAGCTCCATCGGGAACGACCCGTCCTGTCGCACGTGCTGCTGGATGCGCGGCAGGAACTCGCGGCTCACCCACTCGCGCACGGCGTCGCGGGCGAGGCGCTCCTCGTCGGAGAGCAGCGCGTCGAGGCGCAGGAAGTCGAGCCCCTGGAACTCCGGCATGCGTCGACGGTAGCGCCGATGAAGAGGGCCCGGGAGCAGGCACTCTCGGGCCCTCGGCGAACGACCGGGTGGCGGGGAGGCGCGCCCGGGGGCGCGCCGGAGGAGCACGGCTAGGCTAGGCGGTCGGCTGGGCCCTGCCGTTCGAGCGCTTGGCTCGATCCATCTCCTTCAGCTTGCGGTTGAGCTGGGAGATCTTCCGGTCGATTCGCTGCACGTCGCTCTTCGACGCGATCTGGAACGCGCCGAGCAGGTCCGCGACGTTCTGCTCGATCTGCTTCGCGGCGTCCTTGCGCAGCGTCTCGAGGCGCTTGACGGTCGGGTTCTTCTCGATCCGGCTGCGCAGCTTCTGGGTGCGCTTCTCGAGGTCCTTGCGGCCGGAGGTGAAGCGCTTCTCGAGCTTCGCGCGGCGGGTGCGCAGCTGCTTCTGGAGGCGCTCGACCTCGTCTTCGATCGAGCCGAAGGCCTCGCGGACGCGGTCGACGCCTTCCTGGAACACGGTGGTCTCGGGCATGGGGTGATCCTCTCCTGGGGGCTGTGGCACCGGAGCCGGCGCCGCGGGCGGGTGCGTCCCACCGTTCGGGGGAGGCGCCGTCTGGCGCCGGCGACCCGCGCCGGATGACGCAGCGGAAGTTTAACACGACGCGTCAATGCGTCAAGACCCTGCCAGACCCGGGTCGCAAGAATCCCCCAAGCCTGCGACCAGTCGAGGCTTCTGGGTCGTCAGCCGATCGAGGGGGTTTCGACGCGGTGCGCCATCAGCCCCAGCGCACCAGCGCGCAGGTCCACGAGAAGCCGGACCCGAAGCTCGTCATCGCGACGAGGTCGCCCGGGCGGATCCGACCCTCGCGCACGCCCTCGTCGAGCAGCATCGGAATCGACGCCGCCGAGCAGTTGCCGTAGCGGTCGATGTTCGCCGGGCACTTCTCGGGCGGGATCTTCAGCTGCTGCGCGACGTACTCGTTGATCCGCAGGTTCGCCTGGTGGAACAGGAAGTGGTCGACGTCCTCGAGCTTGAGGCTCGCGGCCGACAGCGTCGCGAGCAGCACCTCGGGCATGCGCCGCGTCGCGTGCTTGAACACGAAGCGGCCCTCCATCTTCGGGAAGTGCCGCTTCTGCTCGATCACCTCGTGGGTCATCCGCGTCGGCCAGATTCCGGAGCCGGGCGCCTCGATCCAGAGCTTGTCGGCGAAGCCGCCCTCGGCGTGCAGCCGCACCTCGAGGATGCCGGCCGGGTCGTCGGGGTCGTCGTTCGCTTCGACGACGACGGCGCCGGCGCCGTCGCCGAAGAGCACCGCGACGTCGCGCCCCTCGGTCGAGAAGTCGAGCCCGGTCGAGTGCACCTCGCAGCCGACGACGAGGGCGCGGCGGTACGCGCCGCTGCGCACGAACGCGTTCGCGGCCGAGAGCGAGTAGACGAAGCCGCTGCACTGCGCGCGCAAGTCGAAGCACGGCGCGTCGCCGAGACCGAGACGGTCCTGCAGGAAGAAGGAGGTGCCCGGGAAATCGGCCTCGGCCGACAGCGTCGCGAGCACGACGAGGTCGACGTCCTCCGGCGCGAGCCCGGCGGCGTCGAGCGCCTGGCGCGAGGCCGTCTCGGCCAGCTCCGACGGCCGCGTCCCCGGGTCGATGTGGTGGCGCTCGCGGATCCCCGTGCGCTGCTGGATCCACTCGTCGCTCGTCTCCATGCGCGCGGCGAGCTCGTCGTTCGTGACCACCCGCGGCGGGACGCACAGGCCCGTCCCGCTGATCCGGGCTCGCCGCGTCATCGCTCCCCTCCCCCTGCGGCGGCCGCGCCGCCCGCGCCGTCGCGCGCCCGCTCGTTCCAGAGCCGCTTCTCCGAGCGCTCGATCAGGTCGGACAGACCCTCGCGCGTCAGCGCCGAGACCGCCACGCCGTCCATCCGGGCCGCGATCGCCGCGCCCTGGTGCGCGGGCAGGCGGTCGACCTGGTTGAACACGAGCAGCTCCGGCGTGTCGCCGAGCCCGATCTGGGCCAGCACCTCGCGCACCGCCTCGATGCGGCGCTCGAAGCCCGGGGTCGCGGCGTCGACGACGTGCAGCAGCAGGTCGGCGTCCTCGAGCTCCTCGAGCGTCGCGCGGAACGCGGCGACGAGGTCCTCGGGCAGGTCGCGGATGAAGCCCACCGTGTCGGTCACGACCACCTCGCGGTCGCGCGGGAAGCGCAGCCGGCGCGACGTGGGGTCGAGCGTCGCGAACATCAGGCTCTCGACGTGGACCTCCGTCTCGGTCAGCGCGCGCAGCAGCGTGCTCTTGCCGGCGTTCGTGTAGCCGACGATCGAGAGCACCGGCACCTCGCGGCGCGCGCGGCGCTTGCGCCGCGACTCGCGCTGGCTGCGCAGCCGCAAGAGCTCGCGTTCGAGGCGCGCGACGCGGTCGCGCACGCGCCGGCGGTCGACCTCGAGCTTCGTCTCGCCGGGCCCGCGCCCGCCGATGCCGCCGGCCAGCCGCGACAGCGACACGTCGGCGCGCTGCGCGAGGCGCGGCATCAGGTACTTGAGCTGAGCGAGTTCCACCTGGAGCTTGCCGTCGGCGGTGCGCGCGCGCTGCGCGAAGATGTCGAGGATCAGCTGGGTGCGGTCGATCACGCGCAGCTCGAGGCGGTCGGCGCGGTTGCGCGCCTGGGTCGGCGACAGGTTCTGGTCGAAGATCACCAGGTCGACGTCGCTCTGGAACGCGCGGATCACGAGGTCCTGGAGCCGCCCCGGTCCGATCAGGAACTTGCGGTCGATCCGGGGCCGATGCTGCGTGACGACCTCGACCACGTGCACGCCGGCCGAGCGCGCCAGCTCGGCGAGCTCTTCGAGCTGGGCCTCGAAGTCGGCGGGCCTCCGGCCGGCGGTGACCGACACGAGGATCGCGCGCTCGCCGAGGCCGACCTCGCGCGTGCGGTCCTGGCGCGCGAGCTCCTCCTCGCGCGCGCGGATCCAGTCGCGGAAGTCGAGGTCGAGCAGCGCCGGCGCGACCGGCTCGAGGTGCTCGATGCCGGCGCCCGCGTCCGCGGTCGGCCGCAGCGCCGCGACGTGCGCGAGCCCGGGCAGGCCGTCCGGCGTCGTGCCGATCGCGACCATCGCGTCGAGGCGCAGCACCGCGAGGTCGGTCTCGTCGTCGCGGTCGAGCGGGTGGTCGCCGACGTGGCTGTGGATGCAGCGCAGGCCGCGCAGCCGCCCGCGGCCGGCGCGCAGCCGGCCCCAATCGGGCATCTCGATGCCGCGCGCGTCGCCGACCATCACGTGGGTCACCGCGCCGCGGCGGTCGACGAGCACGCCGACCTGGCGGCCGGTCTCGCCGGTGAACGCGGCGAGCTGGCGGGCGAGCTCGTGGGTCACGAGCCGCTCCGGCGGGACGCGGCGCCGGGACAGGCGCTCGAGCTGGCGGGTCTGGCTGGCCTTCAGGCCGTGCGTGTTGCCGGTGATCGCGATCGCGGAGACCTCGGCGGAGCGGCGCCGTCGCCGGCACAATCTAGCGCGGCGCGGCGGCCCCGGATCGCGGGCCTCCGCCGCGCTCCCCTTGGGAAGCGCCGTGCTCGGGCGGCGGTCGCCCCGGTCTCGCCCCGCGAGCGCGCCGTGGTAGCGTCCGAGCCCGGCCCGCCGTCCCGCCCCGCGGCGAGAGCGTCAGCTCCGCCCCCGGCCCGCCGAAGACAGGAGGCAGACAGGAGGCAGCATGGCCGCCCGTGAACTCGCCGCCCTGATCCTCGCCGCCGGCAAGGGCACGCGCTTCCAGTCGAGCCGGCCGAAGGTGCTGCACGAGATCGGCGGCCGGCCGATGCTCGCGTTCTCGCTCGACGCGGCCGAGGCGCTCGGCGCGAAGCGCAGCCTCGTCGTCGTCGGCCACGGCGCCGACGCGGTGCGCGAGCGCTTCGCCGGCCGGGCCGAGTTCGTGCTCCAGGCCGAGCAGCGCGGCACCGGCCACGCGGTCGCGCTGTGCCGCGACGCGCTCGGCGCATTCGACGGCGACGCGCTGATCCTCTACGGCGACACGCCGCTGCTGCGCGGCGAGACGCTGCGCGAGATGGCGGCGCTGCGCGAGCGCAGCGGCGCCGACCTGGTGCTGCTGTCGGCGCCGGTCGACGTGCCGGGCATCGTCGTGCGCGACGCCGACGGCGCCGTCTCGCGGATCGTCGAGGCGCCGGACGCGACCCCGGACGAGCTCGCGATCGCCGAGCGCAACACCGGCGTCTACCTGCTCGACGCGTCGCTGCTGTGGAAGCTGCTCGCGCGCGCCGACGACCGCAACGCGCAGGGCGAGTTCTACCTGACCTCGATCGTCGAGCTCGCGGTCGCCGACGGCCTGCGCGTCGAGGCGCTGCGCCTGCCCGACGCCGAGCAGGCGATCGGCGTCAACACGCGCGCCGAGCTCGCCGAGGCCGCGCGCCGGATGCGCGAGCGCACGCTGAACCGGTGGATGGCGGCCGGTGTCACGATCGTCGACCCCGCGACCACGTGGGTCGACGTGGACGTCGAGATCGGAGCGGACACCCTGATCGAGCCCCACTGCGTGATCCAGGGCGCGACGCGGATCGGGCGCGGCGCACACCTGAAGCCCGGCTGCGTCGTCGAGTCGAGCCGCATCGGCGACGAGGTCGTGCTCGGCCCGAACGCGCACGTCCGCCCCGACTGCTCGATCGGCGACGGCTCGCGGATCGGGAATTTCGTCGAGGTGAAGAACAGCGTGCTCGGCCCCGGTGTCAAGGCCGACCACCTGAGCTACATCGGCGACGCCGACGTCGGCGCCGGTGCGAGCTTCGGCTGCGGCGCCGTCGTCGTGAACTACGACGGCCGCGCGAAGCACCGCACCCAGGTCGGCGAGCGCGCGTTCGTCGGCTGCAACGTCAACCTCGTCGCACCGGTCGTCGTCGAGCCCGACAGCTACGTCGCGGCCGGCTCGACGATCACGAGTCGCGTGCCGAGCGAGGCGCTGGCGGTCGCGCGCGCGCGGCAGCGCAACGTCGAGGGCTGGGTCGCGCGGCGCCGGCGGCGCGACCGGCCGGAGGAGTAGCGCGGCCATGTGCGGGATCGTCGGCTACATCGGGCGGGGGCACGAGGCGCAGGAGGTGATCCTCGACGGGCTGCGGCGTCTCGAGTACCGCGGCTACGACTCGGCCGGCGTCGCGATCTTCGAGGGCGAGCGCATCGGAATCCGCCGTGCGGTCGGAAAGCTCGCGAACCTCGAGGCGGCGCTGCGCGACGCTCCGCTCTCGGGCCGCGTCGGCGTCGGTCACACGCGCTGGGCGACGCACGGCAAGCCCTCCGAGCGCAACGCCCACCCGCACAAGGCCGGCTCGGTCGTCGTCGTGCACAACGGGATCATGGAGAACTACCAGGCGTTGCGCGCCGAGCTCGAGGCGGCGGGCAACGGCATCGAGTCGGACACCGACACCGAGCTGATCGCCCACCTGATCGACGCGCGCCTGCGCGCCGGCAGCGACCTCGTCGCGGCGGTGCGCGAGGCCTGCGCGCGCGTCGTCGGCTCGTACGCCTTCGGCGTGCTGTCGGAGACCGACCCCGAGCACATCGTCGTCGCGAAGAACGGCGGCAGCCCGATCGTGCTCGGCATCGGCGAGAAGCAGAACTTCCTCGCGAGCGACATCCCGGCGATCCTGCCGTACACGCGGCAGATGCTCTTCCTCGAGGACGGCGAGTTCGCGGTGATCTCCGAGGACGAGGTGCAGGTGCTCGACGCCGACGGGCGCCCGGTCGAGCGCGAGCCGCTCGCGATCCAGTGGGACCCCGTCTCGGCGGAGAAGGGCGGCTACCACCACTTCATGCAGAAGGAGATCTTCGAGCAGCCGCGCGCGATCACCGACACGATCGGCACGCGCGTGCTCGAGGCCGACGGCGACCTCGACCTCGACGGCATCGACCTCTCGCCGGAGCGCGTCGCCGGCGTGCGGAGGGTCGCGCTCGTCGGCTGCGGAACGGCCTGGCACGCGTGCCTGGTCGGGAAGTACATGATCGAGCAGCTCGCCGGGATCCCCTGCGACGTCGACCTCGCGAGCGAGTTCCGCTACCGCGGCCCGATCCTCGGCGAGGACGTGCTCGCGATCCCGGTCTCGCAGTCGGGCGAGACCGCCGACACGCTGGCCGCGCTGCGCGAGGCGCGGCGGCAGGGCTCGCGCGTGCTCGCGGTGTGCAACGTCCGCGGCGCGAGCATCGCGCGCGAGAGCCACGACGTGCTCTACACCCACGCGGGTCCGGAGATCGGCGTCGCCAGCACGAAGGCCTTCACGACGCAGGTCGTGGCGCTCTACATGCTGGCACTGAAGCTCGGCCTCGCGCGGGGACGCCTGTCGCCCGAGCAGGGGCGCGAGCGCATCGCCGAGCTGCTGCGCCTGCCGCGCCTCGTCGAGCGGGCGCTGCGCCTCGACGAGGCGGTGCGCGAGATCGCGCAGAAGTACGTGCACGCCGACGACTTCCTCTATCTCGGCCGCGGCGTGATGGTGCCGATCGCCTTCGAGGGCGCGCTCAAGCTGAAGGAGATCTCCTACATCCACGCCGAGGCCTACGCGGCTGGCGAGATGAAGCACGGGCCGATCGCGCTGATCGACGAGCGCATGCCCGTCGTCGTCATCGCGACGCGCAGCCCGATCTACGAGAAGGTGATCTCGAACCTCGAGCAGGTGCGCACCCGCGACGGTCTCGTGATCGCGATCGCGAGCGAGGGCGACGCGGCGATCGCCGACAAGGCCAACGACGTGGTATACGTGCCCGACCTCGGCGAGTATCTGAGCGCGGTGCTCGTGACCGTGCCGCTGCAGCTGCTCGCGTACCACGTCGCGGTGTTGAAGGGCACCGACGTCGACCAGCCCCGGAACCTCGCGAAGAGCGTGACGGTCGAGTAGGGCATCGCCGGGACATGGACCTCGACCTCGTCCTGAGCAGCTTCGAGCCCCGCCGCTCTCGGGCCGGAAACATCAGCCCCTGGTCGGGGCACCAGCCCTTCGCCTACCTGCTCGTCGCTCTGCTGCGACCCGAGTCGATCGTCGAGCTCGGCACGCACTACGGCGAGTCCTACTTCGTGTTCTGCCAGGCCGTGGCGGACTTCGGGCTCGCGTGCCGCTGCAGGGCGGTGGACACCTGGCAGGGCGACGCGCACGCCGGACGCTACGGCGACGCGGTGTACGACGACGTCGCCACGTACAACGCCGAGCACTACGCCGGCTTCTCGGAGCTCGTGCGCGCCCGCTTCGACGACGCGCTCGGGCGGGTGCCGGACGCGTCGGTCGACCTGCTCCACGTCGACGGGCTCCACACCTACGAGGCCGTGCGCCACGACTTCGAGTCGTGGCGGCCGAAGCTGCGGCCCGGCGCCGTCGTGCTCTTCCACGACGTCGCGGTCCGCCGCGGCGACTTCGGGGTCTGGCGCTTCTGGCAGGAGGTCCAGAAGAGCCATCCGCACTTCGCGTTCGAACACAGCCACGGGCTCGGCGCGATCCGCATGCCCGGTGGGCCCGAGCTGCCCGAGGGTCCGCTCCGGACGCTCTTCTCGGCCGACGAGTCGGCCACGCGCGACGCACTGCTCGAGCGCATCGCCGTCTGGGGCCGCCTGTTCGAGAGCCGCGCCAGCGTCGCGCGTCTCGAGCGCCGCTACCGCAAGCTCGGGCGGCGGCTCGCCGTCGTGCGCCGCGCGCT
>CAZQYK010000403.1:0-3359 GCA_964597285.1 uncultured Spirochaetales bacterium | reverse complement strand
ACGTCGCGCCCGGCGCGGATCGCCGCGAGCGTCGGCGCGAGCCCGACCGCGCCGACGAGCGCCGCGACGACGAGGTCGGCGTCGGCGACGGCGACCGCTTCGAGCCCGGCCTCGCCGACGCCGATCTCCGGCGGCGCGTCGGCGCCGAGCCGCTCGCGCAGCTCGGCCGCGCCGGCGGGCTCGGCGACGGAGACGCAGCGCGGGCGGAACTCGCGCACCTGCTCGGCGAGCTTCTCGACGCGATGGCCGGCCGCGAGCGCGGCCACCGCGTAGCGGTCGGGGTGCGCGCGCGCGACCGCGAGGGTCTGCTCGCCGACGCTGCCGGTGCTGCCGAGCACGGCCAGGCGCTTCATCGGCGCCTCACTCGCGGTCCGGGCGCGCGGCCGTCCCCGGCGCGACCTGCGCGCTCGTGAGCCCGAAGCGGCGCTCGCGGCGCTGGTAGTCGCTCAGCGCCTCGCGCAGGTGCTCCTCGCGGAAGTCGGGCCACATCACGTCGGTGACGTAGAGCTCGGCGTAGGCGATCTGCCAGAGCAGGAAGTTCGACACGCGCGACTCGGCGCCGGTGCGGATCAGCAGGTCGGGATCCGGCAGCTCGGGATCGTAGAGGTACGAGGCGAAGGTCTTCTCGTCGAGCGCGTCGGGGTCGACGCGGCCGACCTCGGCGTCGCGCAGCAGCCGGCGCGCCGCGTCGACGATCTCGGCGCGGCCCCCGTACGAGAGCGCGAACACGAGCTTCAGCGCGCCGTTGCCGCGCGTCGTCTCGATCGCGTGCTCGACGCTCTCGCGCACGCTCTTCGGCAGCCGGTCGAGGCGGCCGATCGCGCGCACCTGGATGTCGTTCGCCATCACCTCGGGCAGCTCCTCGCCGAGGTAGCGCTCGGCGAGGCGCATCAGCTCGGTGACCTCGGCCTGCGGCCGGTTCCAGTTCTCGATCGAGAACGCGTAGAGCGTCAGCACCTCGATGCCGAGCTCGCCGGCCGCGCGCACGACCGCGCTCACGGACTGCTTGCCGGCGCGGTGGCCCTCGACGCGCGACAGGCCGCGGCGCTCGGCCCAGCGTCCGTTGCCGTCCATGATGACGGCGACGTGACGGGGCGGCTGCTCGGATCGCGTGGACTCGCTCATCGCCTAGACCTGGAGGATCTCCTCCTCCTTCTGCTGCTTCATGTCGTCGATCTTCTGCACGTGCTCCTGGGTGAGCGTCTCGACGCGCTTCTCCTCGCGGCGCCGGTCGTCGGCCGGCAGCGAGCCGTCGCCCTCGAGGTCCTTGAGCATCGCCAGCGCGTCGCGACGCGCCTCGCGCACGCCCACCTTGTGGTCCTCGGCCAGCCGGTGCACGTGCTTGACCAGCTCCTTGCGGCGCTCCTCGGTGAGCGGCGGGATCGGGATCCGCACGACCTTGCCGTCGTTGCCCGGCGTCAGCCCGAGGTCCGAGGCGAGCACCGCCTTCTCGATCGCGCCGATCGCGCTCTTGTCGTAGGGCGAGATCACGATCAGCCGCGGGTCCGGCGTGCTCATGTTCGCGAGCTGGTTCAGCGGCGTCGGGCTGCCGTAGTACTCGACCTGGAGCCCGTCGAGCAGCGCGGTGCTCGCGCGCCCGGTCCGCACCTTCTGCAGCTCGGCGCGCAGCCCGCGCAGCGCCTTGTCCATCGCGTCCTTGGCCTCGTCGTAGACGACCTCGAGGTCCCCCGCTGCCATCCGCTCTACTCCTCCACCCGCGTCCCGACGTCCTCGCCGCAGGCCACCCGGCGCAGGTTGCCCGACCGGCTGATGTCGAAGACCACGATCGGCGTCTTGTTCTCGCGACACAGGGCGAGGGCCGTCTGGTCCATCACCCGGAGGTTCTTCTGCAGCGCCTCGTCGAAGCGCACGCGCTCGTAGCGCACCGCCTTCGTGTCGATCTTCGGATCGGCCGAGTAGACGCCGTCGACGCCGTTCTTCCCCATCAGGATCACCTCGGCGTGCATCTCGGCAGCGCGCAGCGCGGCGGCGGTGTCGGTGGAGAAGTAGGGGTTGCCGGTGCCGCCGGCGAACACGACCGCGCGCCCCTTCTCGAGGTGGCGCTCGGCCCGGCGGCGGATGTACGGCTCGGCGACCGACTGGATCTCGAGCGCCGACAGCACCCGCGTCACGACCCCCTGCTTCTCGAGCGAGTCCTGGAGCGCGAGCGCGTTGATGACGCTCGCCATCATGCCCATGTAGTCGGCGCTCGCGCGGTCGAGGCCCTGCGCGGCGGCGTGGATGCCGCGGATCACGTTGCCTCCGCCGATCACGACGCACAGCTCGACGCCGAGCTCGTGCACGTCCCGCAGCTCCCCGGCCACCCGCTTGATCACGGTCGGGCTGATGCCGAAGCCGCCGTCCCCGGCGAGCTGCTCGCCGGAGAGCTTGACCAGGAGCCTGCGGTACGCGGATCTCACCCGGCGTCGGCCTCCTCCCCCTGGCCCAGTTTGAAGCGCTCGAAGCCCGAAACGTTCACGTCCGGCCCGGCCGCCGCGAGCAGGTCGCCGATCGAGCGGTCGGGGTCCTTGACGAAGGGCTGCTCGACGAGCGCGATCTCCGACAGGAACTTGTTGACCTTCCCCTCGACGATGCGGTCGAGGATCTTCTCGGGCTTGCCCTCGGCGAGCGCCTGCTTGCGGTAGATCTCGCGCTCCCCCTCGATCAGCTGCGGCGACACGCCCTCGCGGCTGACCGCGACCGGGCTCGGGTCGGCCGCGGCGACGTGCATCGACACGTCCTTCACGACGCCCTCGAGGCTGGCGCCGGCCGGCGCCTCGAGCGCGACGAGCACGCCGAGCTTGCCGCCGGCGTGCACGTAGCCGCCGACGACGCCCGAGCCCACCCCCAGACGCGCCACGCGCTTGACGACGACGTTCTCGCCGAGCACCGCGATCGCCGCCTTCACGCGGTCCTGGGCCTTCTCGCCGTCGACCGACGCGTCGAGCAGCGCGTCGACCGTCGCGACACCGGCGTCCTCGGCGACGGCCCGCGCGAGTCGCTCGCCGAGCGCGACGAAGTCGTCGGTGCGCGCGACGAAGTCGGTCTCGCAGCCGAGCTCGACCATGCCGCCGGCGGTGCCGACGAGCGCGATCGCGATCACGCCCTCGCTGGTCGCGCGCCCCTCGCGCTTGCCGGCCTTCGCGAGCCCGCGCTCGCGCAGCACCTCCACGGCCTTGTTCAGGTCGCCGCCGGCGTCGGCGAGCGCGCGCTTGCAGTCCATCATGCCCGCGCCGGTCTGCTCGCGCAGGTTCTTCACGTCTTTTGCGGAGATCTCCGCCACTTCACTCTCCCCAGGGGTTCGTCGTTCGCGAGGCTACTCGCTCGCCGGCGGCGTGATCACGCTCGGCGCCGCCTCG
>CAZQYK010000402.1:0-3316 GCA_964597285.1 uncultured Spirochaetales bacterium | reverse complement strand
ACGCGCTGCTTCCGGCCGGCGCGCAGATGCTGATCTACAAGAACAACAGCGACCGCAAGGGCAACAGCTACGGATCGCACGAGAACTATCTGATGGACCGGCGCACGTCGTTCAAGCAGATCGTCGAGTGCCTGATGCCCTTCTTCGTGACCCGACAGGTCTTCTGCGGCGCCGGCAAGGTCGGCTCGGAGAACCGCGGACACCCGGTCGACTACCAGATCTCGCAGCGCGCCGACTTCTTCGAGACCGAGGTCGCGCTCGACACGATGGTCAAGCGGCCGATCATCAACACGCGCGACGAGCCGCACGCCGACCGCGAGAAGTATCGACGGCTCCACGTGATCGTCGGCGACGCGAATCTCTCCGAGTACACGATCTACCTGCGCAACGGCGTCACCGCCCTCGTGCTCTCGATGATCGAGGACGGGGCGATCACGAAGGACCTGTCGCTGCGCGACCCGGTGCGGGCGATCAAGGAGGCCTCGCACGACGTCCGCTGCCGCAAGGAGCTCCAGCTGGACGACGGCAAGCGCAAGAGCGCCGTCGAGATCCAGGCCGACTACCTCGAGATGGCCCTCGCCTACACCGCGCGCGGCTCGGTCGACCCGGTCACCAAGGACGTCCTCGTCAAGTGGGAGCACGCCCTCGAGGCGCTGCGGCGCGAGCCGCGGGAGCTCTCCGAGAAGGTCGACTGGGTGATGAAGATGGTGATGATCGAGGGCTTCATGGAGCGCAAGGCGGTGGACTGGAGCTCTCCCCAGGTGGAGATGCTCGATCTCCAGTACCACGACCTGCGTCCGGAGAAGGGGCTGTACTATCTTCTCGAGCGCCAGGGACGCGCGGAGCGCATCGTGACCGACGAGGAGATCCTCGCGGCGGTGCACACGCCGCCTGCGGACACGAGGGCCTACTTCCGGGGCGAGTGTCTGAAGAAGTACGGGAGCGCCGTCTTCGGCGTCAACTGGGACTCGATCTCGTTCGGAGTGGACGGCGAGCCGATCAAACGCATCCTGATGGCCGAGCCGCTGAAGGGCACGAAGGCCCACGTGGCCGACCTGCTCGAGAGCTCACCGACCGCCAGCGAGCTGGTCAAGAAACTCCGGGCCTGAGCGTCCGGAAGCGAGACGAACGGGAGCCACCCAATGCGCATCACCACCGACATCCGACGCCAGCCCGGCGACCGCGCCGACGAGCGCGCGCTGCCGATCTTCCGCGCCGCCGAGGGCGGCCAGAAGCAGGCGCCTCGCAAGGGCGGCGACGACGGCGACGGCGACGCCGGCGCCGAGGGCCCGCAGAAGCTCGCCAAGAAGGGCGAGAAGCTCAAGGACGAGATGGACGCGCTCGTCGACGAGATCGACGAGGTGCTGGAAGAGAACGCCGAGGAGTTCGTCAAGAACTACGTGCAGCGCGGAGGCGAGTAAACGCCGCTCCGCAGGGGGGAGGGGAGCGAGCTTGCGTTTTCCGGGTTTCGCATCGGACCGTCCGGGCGGCTACGACGGCTCGAGCTTCACGGAGCTGCTGCGGGTCGAACGCCCGCACCTGGGCTTCGACCTCGGGCGCTTCGGGAGCCTCGAGCGCCTGAACGTCCCGCATGGGACGACGGTGCTCGCGTTCAAGTACGCCGACGGCGTGATCGTCGCCGGCGACCGGCTCGCGACCGAGGGCATGCGCGTCGCGTCGCGCGACGTACAGAAGGTCTACGCCACCGACGACCACTCGATGATCGCGATCGCCGGCGCCGCCGGCCCCGCGATCGAGATGGCGCGCATCATGCGAATCGAGCTCGAACACTACGAGAAGATCGAGGGGCAGTCGCTCGAGCTCGACGGCAAGGCGAACAAGCTCTCCCAGATGATCCGCGCGAACCTTCCGGCCGCGATGCAGGGCCTCGTCGTCGTGCCGCTCTTCGCCGGCTACGACCTGCGGCGCAAGCAGGGCCGGATGTGGAAGTTCGACGTCACCGGCGGCCGCTACGAGGAGGCCGAGTTCGAGGCGACCGGCTCGGGCGGGCTGTATGCGCGCGAGTCGCTGAAGAAGTCGCACCGCAGCTCCGCGTCGAAGGAGGACGCGCTCGAGATCGCGGTGACGGCGCTGACCGACGCCGCCGACGAGGATCGCGGCACCGGCGGCGTCGACACGGTGCGCGGGATCTTCCCGACGGTCATCTTCTGCTCCGAGCCGGGCATCGAGCAGGCGCCCGAGTCGGACATCCGCTCGGTCTACGAGACGATCGTCGGCCGCCGCACGAAGCGCGGAGGCGCCCGATCGTGAGCATGCCCTTCTACGTCTCGCCCGAGCAGGTGATGCAGGACAAGGCCGAGTACGCCCGCAAGGGCATCGGCCGCGGCAAGTCGAGCATCACGCTCGAGTTCGACGGCGGGATCCTGCTGATGGCCGAGAACCCGTCGACGCTGTCGAAGATCGGCGAGATCTACGACCGCATCGCGTTCGCCGGAGTCGGCAAGTTCAGCGAGTTCGACCAGCTGCGGAAGATCGGGGTCCGCTATGCGGACATCAAGGGCTACCAGTACAGCCGCGACGACGTGCGCGCCCGCGGGCTCGCGAACGCCTACTCGCAGGCGATCGGCGACGTCTTCACGCGCGAGCTGAAGCCGCTCGAGGTGGCGGTGATCGTCGCCGAGGTCGGCGACCCGGAGCTCGCCGGGCACGAGTCGAACGAGATCTACCGCATCCAGTACGACGGCAGCATCAGCGACCACGCCGGCTTCTGCGTGATCGGCGGCTCCGAGGAGGAGCTCACGAGCTACCTGCGCGCGAACTACCGCGAGGCGCCCCCCCTCGGGGACACCTTGCGTCTCGGCCGCACCGCGCTCGGGCGCGCGGCCGACGGGCAGTCGACCGTTGCGTCGGAGAACCTCGAGGTGTGCGTGCTCGAGAAGGCGCGAATCGGCCGAAAGTTCCGTAGGCTCGATGCCGATGAGCTGAGGGAGCACCTCGGCGGCTAGACACGCGAGGGTCGGCCGCTTCGGGGTTCTCACGACCTCGGCGAGACCTCACCGGGTAGAGCAGGCGGCGTGCAGAAGCGCATCTACGGGATCGAGACCGAGTACGGGATCATCTTCACGCCCGAGGGGCGGAAGACGCTGCCGGTCGAGAAGGCGATCCGCTTCCTGTTCGAGAAGCTGATCACGACCGAGCACTTCCTGAACGTCTTCCTCGAGAACGGCGCCCGCTTCTACCAGGACACCGGCTGTCTCCCCGAGTACGCGACGCCCGAGTGCGCGTCGCCGCGCCAGCTGATCGTCTACGACAAGGCCGGCGAGCGGATCCTCGAAGACCTCCAGATGTACGCGGA
>CAZQYK010000401.1:0-8213 GCA_964597285.1 uncultured Spirochaetales bacterium | reverse complement strand
GTCGGGCTCGGCGGCGCGCGCGTCGCCGGAGGCGAGGCAGGCCGCAGCGGCGAGCGCCGCCGCGCGGAGCCGGCGGCGTCGCACGTCGAGCGCGGCGAAGCCGCGCGCGGAGCGAGGCGTAGCCGAGCGGAGTCGCACGGTGGCCTCCGCTACTGCAGGACCTCGACCTCGTCGCCGATCCTGGGTCACGCTCCTAGCCCGCCTCGCGTGTCGAGTCGCGCGCGGCCGGTGCCACTCGCCGCGACGCGCTCCCGGCGAGCGCGAGCAGCTCCGCGGCAAGCGCCGGGCCGGCGCCGGCGTCCTCGTGCTTGAAGAACACGAATGCCTCGTCCCAAGCGAGCGCGCGCAGGCGGTCGAGCCACGCGACGAGCTCGGGCCGAGCGTAGCCGCTGCGGCGCAAGCGCAGGTAGCCGAAGGCCGCCGTCCCCTCGAGCCAGGCCGCGTCGTCGTCGCTCTCCGACGCGACGAGCGCGGCGCCGCGCGCGCGCAGGCAGTCGACGACCGCGGACTCGCGCCAGCTCTCGTGGCGGAACTCGAACGCCACGCGCACGCGGCCGCCGAGATGGTCGAGGAAGCGCTCGAGGCGCTCGACGTCGCTGCGCAGGTGCGGCGGCAGCTGCACGAGCAGCACGCCGAGACGCGCGCCGAGCGGCTCGAGCTGGCCGAGCAGGTAGTCGAGCTCCTCGTCGACTTCCTTCAGTCGCTTGTGGTGGCTGATGCGCTGGCTCGCCTTCACCGCGAAGCGGAAGTGCTCGGGCACCTGCGCGGCCCAGCCGGCGACGACCTCGCGCTTCGGCATCCGGTAGAAGGTGGCGTTGATCTCGACCGCCGGCAGGCGCTCCGCGTAGAACGCGAGCATCCGCGCGGCCGGCAGCTTCTCCGGGTAGAACGAGCCCTTCCACTCCTTGTACGAGTAGCCGCTGGTGCCGGCGCGGAGCTCCATCGGAGGCCTCCGGGGGTGGGCGGCCCAGTATCGCACCCCGGGACGGGAGGCGCCGGCGCTACGCGAAGAGCAGCGCCTTCGCGATCGACGGCATGCCGCCGACGGACACGCCGCCCACGAGCAGGCTCATCGACTGGGCGACGAGCAACAGCGAGGAGCAGACGAGCATCTGAAGCTCGGTGGTCATCGAGTTCCCCCGGTCGAGGGGGAATCGGACGAGGACGGCCACGCCGAGCGCTCCATCGCCCAGATCGCGACCACGTGTCCCTGCAGCCGACGCGTCTCGGTGTAGCGCTCGCGGACCTTCTCGGCCACCCGCAGCGACGCGGCGTTGGCCGGCGCGATCGCGCTGATCACCCGCGACGCGCCGAGCGCTCCGAAGGCGTGGCCGAGCGCGGCGCGCGCGCCCTCGGTCGCGAAACCCTCGCCCCAGCGCTCGCGCGCGATCAGCCAGCCGACCTCGAGGCCCGGCCAGCCGTCGGGCCGGTACAGCCCGATGCGGCCGACGAGCCGGCCGGACGCGCGCTCCTCGGCGGCCCACAGCCCGAAGCCGCGCACCGCCCAGTGCGCGAGCACGTAGCCGATCGACGCGCGCGCTCCCTCGCGGTCGAGCGGGCGGCCGTCGCCGAGGAAGCGCATCGTATCGGCGTCGGCGGTGATGCGGGCCCACGCGTCGAGGTCGCGCTCGTCGAAGGGGCGCAGGCGCAGGCGCGCGGTCGCGAGCTCGGGGATCGCCGCCATCTCTCGTTCGTCACTGCGACTCGGCGGGCTCCGGTCCATTCGCCACCCACGGCGCGACGACGCGCACGTCGAGCCGAACGCACGGCAGCCCGCGGAATGGCTCGGGCGCCCCCGACGCGTCCGCGCTGAACCCGACCTCGACGTCGCCAGCCGGCTCGAGCGACTCGCACAGCCGGCCCGAGCGGCGCGCGATCGGCGTCGGCGGGCCCTGCGCGATGCGCCCGACGAGGTAGAAGCTCACCGTATACGCGTGGCGCCCGCCGGCGAGCGGCGCCTCCCAGCGCGCGTCGGCCTCGAGCAGCGGGTCGATGCCGAGCCACTCGAGGAAGTCGAGCACCTCGGCGCTGTAGACGAGATGGCGCGCGACGGCGAAGTTGAAGCAGGACTCGCAGCCACAGTCCTCGCAGCCGCCGCACTCGATGCGCGCGTAGACCTCGCGGGTTAGGTCGGGCTCGTTGTCGACCTCCCACTTGCGCAAGGCCACGGTCTGCATGACCCGTCCATCAAATCACAATCCGGGTCGGCGCAGAAGGGGGAAAGTCGCGCCCGTCGGGCGCCGTGCGGTATCCTGGCCGCGGCGTCGGCTCGGCCGGGCTCAGTTCGGCCAATAGGTATAGACGTCCCCTTCCTCCCAGGGGTCGGCCGCGGTCTTGTCGATCCGCACCGGGAACTCGATCACGCTCGGCCACGCCGGTTCCGCCTGCTCCGCATCGTGTGCGTCGAGCAGCGCCTCGAGCTCGGCGATGCGCTCGGGGTGCAGCGCGGCGACGTCGCGGCGCTCGGTCGGGTCGGCGCGCAGGTCGAAGAGCCAGCGCGACGGCGGCTGCGGCGTGCGGATCAGCTTCCAGCCCGCGTGCAGCACCGTCTGGTAGTAGCCCTGACGCCAGAAGAGCGTCTCGTGCGGAGCGCCGTCGCGCTCGCCGCGCACGTACGGCAGCAGGTCGACGCCGTCGATCGGCCGGTCGGCCGGTGGCTCGAGTCCGGCCGCAGCGACCGCGGTCGGGAACAGGTCGAGGTGGCTCACCGGCTCGTCGAAGCGCGTTCCGGCCGGGATCCGCGCCGGCCACTTCGCGAAGAAGGGCACGTGCGTGCCGCCCTCGAAGAGCGTCAGCTTCCAGCCGCGGAAGGGCTTGTTCACGTCCGGGAGACCCAGATAGCCGGCGCCGCCGTTGTCGCTCGTGAAGATCACCAGCGTGTCGCGCGCGAGCCCGTTCTCCTCGAGCGCGCCGAGCACGCGGCCGACGCCTCGGTCGAGCGCGAGGATCATCGCCGAGTAGACGCGCAGCCGGTGGTCGGCCACGTGCGCGAGCGCGTCGTAGTCCTCTTTCTTCGCCTGCAGCGGGTTGTGAATGCCCCAGTGGGCGAGATACAGCAGGAAGGGGCGGTGACGGTTCGCCTCGATCACGCGCACCGCCTCGTCGGTGTAGTAGTCGGTGAGATAGCCCTTCGGCTCGAAGCTGTGGCTTCCGTCGAACTGCGCCGCATAGCGGCCGGTGGCCCACACCATGCGGTCGATCGGGTCGAAGTCCTGCTTCGCGTTCACGACCTCGGGCGAGTCCTCGGGCAGGTAGAGCAGCCCCGCCAGGTACAGGCTGTCGTCGAAGCCCTGGTCCTCGGGGCGCATGCCGGCGCTCCCGCCGAGGTGCCACTTGCCGATGTGGGCCGTCTGGTAGCCGGCGCGCTTCAGCATCTCGGCCATCGTGATCTCCGAGGCCGGCATCCCGAGTGCGTTCATCGGCGGGAGCGCTTCGAGGCGGTCGTGGTGGACGTGGACCGGCAGAGGCGGCGGGTCGGCGTCCTGCATCCACTCGGCGATCGTCGCGCCGATCCGGAAGAAGGGAGTGAACTCGAAGCCGAAGCGCGTCGCGTAGCGCCCGGTCATGATCGATGCGCGCGACGGCGCGCAGACCGCGTTCGCCGCATAGCCGCGCGTGAACACCACTCCGTCGTGCGCGATCGAGTCGATGTGCGGCGTCCGGAGGCTGCCGTCGCCGGCGCCGCCGTTGAAGAAGGACACGTCGTTGAAGCCCATGTCGTCGGCGACGATGATCACGACGTTCGGCGGGCGACGCGACGGCGGCCGCTCGGCCTCGGCGGGCCCGCGCTCCCACTCCACCGGGCGATGGGGCGCGACCGGGTCGCGCAGCGCCGCGACGCGCGGCGCCGCCCACAGCACGAGCGCGAGCCGGTGCTGCCACGCGAGCGCGGCCGCGAGCGCGAGCGCGGCGCCGCCAGCGGCGATCCAGCGCAGCGCGCGTCTGCCCCTCACGGCAGTGCGAAGGCGACGAGCGCGTCGCCGGGCGATCCGGGGATCAGCCCGTGTCCGCCGGCCGCGACGACGACGAGCTGCCGCGAGTCCCGGCTCAGGCGGTAGGTCATCGGCGTCGCCTGCGCGCCGTGCGGCAGGCGACCGCGCCACAGCTCCTCGCCGGTCTCGGTGCGGAACGCGCGCAGATAGCGGTCGGTCGCGGCGCCGATGAAGGTGAGCCCGCTCGCGGTCGTGATCGGGCCGCCGACGCCGGGGACGCCGTCGGGCGCGAGCAGCCAGATCGGGAACGGCGCCATGTCGCGCGCGGTGCCGAGCGGCACCTCCCAGCGCCGCTCCCCGCTCGCGACGTCGATCGCGACGAGCGTGCCCCACGGCGGCGGATTGCACGGCGCGCCGAAGGGCGACAGCAGCAGGTGTCGCTCGAGCGCGTACGGCGTGCCGAGCTGCGGCTCGAAGCCGAAGGCCGGCGGGCCGTCGGGGAAGCGCTCGTCGAACTCGTCGCGCGGCACGAGGCGCACGTAGGTCGCCATCCGCGAGGTGTTGATCACGAAGATCCCGCGCTCGGCGTCGACGCTGCCGCTGCCCCAGTTCGCGCCGCCGGCCATGCCCGGGTACTGGATCGTGCCCTCGAGTGACGGCGGAGTGAAGATCCCGTCGGAGCGCGCGGCGGCGATCCGCTCGCGGCAGCGCCCGCGGTCCCAGAACGTGAAGCCGAACGCGTCTTCGGGCGTCAGCGTCGGCGGGTGGATCGGCTCGGGCAGCAGCGGGAAGGGCTGCGTCGGCGAGAGCGTCTCCCCGGGGACGGCGCCGGCCTGCGGTACCGCACGCTCCTCGACCGGGAAGAGCGGCTCGCCGCTGCGGCGGTCGAGGAAGAACAGGTGGCCCATCTTCGTCGCCTGCACGAGCCCCGGCCGCGCCGCGCCGTCGCGCTCGACGTCGACGAAGACCGGCTGCGACGACACGTCGTAGTCCCACAGATCGTGGTGGACGGTGCGGAAGTGCCAGCGCACGAGGCCCGTCTTCGCGTCGAGCGCGACGAGCGAGCTGGCGTAGAAGTCGAGCCCGTCGCGCTGCCCGCCGTAGTAGTCGGGCGACGTGTTGCCGGTGGGCGCGTAGACGAGGCCGAGGTCGCCGTCGACGGCGAAGGGCGTCCACGCGTTCGCGGTGCCGCGCCGGTATCCACTGCCGTCCGGATCGCCGGACGCTGCGCCCGGCGGCACGGGATCCCACGCCCACAGCCGCCGCCCGCTGCGCGCGTCCCACGCGCGCACGACCCCGCTCGGCGCGTCGACGCGGCGGTTGTCGAGCACCATCGCGCCGGTGATCACGCGGTCTCCGATCACCGCCGGCGGCGAGGTCATGCCGTACTCGCCCGGCTGCACGTCCCCGATCCCCTCGCGCAGGTCGACCGTGCCGCCGTCGCCGAAGCCCTCGCACGGCTGGCCGCTGCTCGCGTCGAGCGCGATCAGCCGCGCGTCGAGCGTGCCGAGGAACACGCGCCTGCGACACGCGGCGCCGGGCGCCGTGCGCACGTCGAGCCACGACGCGACGCCGCGGCAGTTCAACAGGTACATGCCGTCGCGCGCGACCTCCGGGTCGTAGCTCCAGCGCTCCTCGCCGGTCGCGGCGTCGAGTGCGATCACGCGGTCGAAGGGCGTGCAGAACACCAGCGCGTCGTCGACGAGGATCGGCGTCGCCTGGAAGCTCGAGCGCACGCCGGGGCCCTGTGATCCGTCCTCGACGTCGCCGTGGCGGTAGGTCCACGCGACCTCGAGCGCGCGCACGTTGTCGGGCGTGATCTGCGTCAGCAGCGAGTGTCGCGTGCCGCCCGGCGTCGCGCCGTACTCGGGCCAGCCGGCGACCGGTCCGCCGCTCGCCACCTCGACCGGCGGCGCGCACGCCAGCGCCGCCGCGGCGACGAGCGTCGCGAGGCGGTCGAAGGCGGGGCGCGGCATCGAGCGGATGGTCGGCCGCGCGCGGCCGGGCCGCAATCGGCGCGGTCGACGCGGGCGCGCGCCTCGATCTCCTTCGCCGCCCGCGGGCGCGCGCCGCTTCGGTATCTTCGGCCGCCGTGGGAGCCGATGCGCTCGAGCAGTTCTGCCGCGCGATCGAGGCCGCGTTCTACGGCCGCGACCTCGCCGAGTTCCGCGACGCGCTGGCCGCCGAGGAGTCGGCCGCCGCCGGCGCGCTCGCCCGCGCCACCGGCATCGACGACGCGGCGCTGCTGGCGCGGCTCGCCGGGCTCGGCATCCGCCCCGAGACGCTCGCCGCGCTGACGCTGATTCCGCTCGTCGAGACGGCCTGGGCCGACGGCGTGATGGACGCGAACGAGCGCGACGCGGTGCTCGAAGGCGCCGAGCGTTGCGGCATCGCCGCCGGCAGCGCGAGCCACCGTCTGCTCGAGCTGTGGACCGCCGAGCGTCCGGCCGTCGACCTCGTCGGCAGCTGGCGCGAGTTCATCGCGGCGCTATGTCGCTCGCTCGAGCCGCACGAGCGCGGGCGCCTGCGCGCGCAGGTGATCGGGCGCGCGCGCGCGGTCGCCGCGGCCGCCGGCGACCTGCGCGAGGCCCGGCCGAACGGCGCGGCCGCGGAGCCGTCGGCGCTCGACGAGCTCGCCGCGGCGTTCGGCTCGTAGGTTCGGCGTTCGCGCGGCGCGCGGGCGGCGCTTTGTAGCATCTACACGCGCGCGGATCGGCGCGGTGGCGCGCCGCGGCGCGGCGCGCCTGGCACGGCGCTTGCGACCGCTCTTCACCGGGCGGCGGCTACGCCCTGCGCGCCGCCCGGCGACCGGAAGACTCGCAGGGCTGAGGAGGCGCCCCGTGGAAGACGTCACCCGCGTCACGGTCGAGACCCCGCGCGAGAGCCACGCCCGCCGCTCCTTCGGCGAGCGCATCGTCGCCGCGCTGAAGCTCGAGCCCGCGCTCTACGAGGAGGTCGAGCACGACCCGCGCGCGCTGCCGCAGGCGGCCGGCGGCGTCGCGCTCGCCGCCGTCGCCAGCGCGATCGGAAGCCTCGGCACCTTCGGCTCGGCCGCGCTGCTGAGCGGCCTGATCGCGGCGTTCGTTTCGTGGCTGCTGTGGGCCGCGATCGTCTGGCTCGTCGGCGTGAAGATCTTCGACCACCGCTCGGACTTCGAGGAGCTGTTGCGCACGCTCGGCTTCGTCGCCGCACCGCAGCTGCTCTACGTGCTCGCGCTGATCCCGATCGGCGTCTGGCAGGTGATCGTCGGCCTGGTCGTGCTCGTGATGACGCTCGTCGCCTTCGTGCGCGCGACGCGCCACGCGCTCGACATCGACACCGGGCGCGCGCTCGTCGTCGCGGCGCTCGGCGTGCTCGTCTACCTGCTGCTCGTCGCGTCGTTCGGGCTGGTCGGGCGCTTCGCGTAGCGGCCGCGCGCGCCTCCGGCGCGGGTCCGGCGAACGCACTAGCCTGCGGCCGCGATGTCCGCCGGCCCCACTCCGCTCGAGACGCTGATCGCCTGCCTCGACCTCGAGGCCCTCGACCGCGACCTGTACCTCGGCGACCCGGGCCCCGGCGAGGGGCGTCTGTTCGGCGGCATGGTGGCCGCGCAGTCGGTCGTCGCCGCGCAGCGCACCGTCGAGGACGGCCGCCCGCTGCACTCCCTCCACGCCTACTTCCTGCGCCCGGGCCGCCACGATCTGCCGATCCGCTTCGTCGTCGACCGGCTGCGCGACGGCCACAGCTTCACGACCCGCAACGTCGTCGCACACCAGGGTGGCGAGGCGATCTTCAACCTCTCGGCGAGCTTCGCGCGGCCCGAGCCCGGCATCTCGCACCAGGATCCGATGCCCGACGCGCCCGATCCCGAGAGCCTGCCCGACTGGGAGGAGCTGCGCGCGCGGGCGCTCGGCCTGCAGAGCTTCTCGCGCGACAGCGCGGCCGAGGTGCGGCTGTGCGAGGCGTACGACTTCGACGACCCGCAGAAGCGCTATGCGCCGCGCCAGCGCAACTGGATCCGCCCGAAGGGCCCCCTGCCCGACGACCCGGTCGTGCACACCGCGGTGCTCGTCTACATGACCGACCGCACGCTGCTGTCGACCGCGGCGCGCGCGCACGGCCTGCCGTGGGGCAAGCGCATGGCGGCGAGCCTCGACCACGCGGTGTGGATCCACCGCCCGGTGCGCCTCGACGGCGAGTGGCTGCTCTTCGCGTCCGAGAGCCCGGCCGCCCACGCCGCGCGCGGCATCATCTTCGGCGGCATCTACGCGCGCGACGGCGCCAGGATCGCGAGCGTCGCGC
>CAZQYK010000400.1:0-4376 GCA_964597285.1 uncultured Spirochaetales bacterium | reverse complement strand
GACGAGCGTCGCGACCTGGCCCGGCGGCTCCTGCGCGGCGGCGATCGCGTCGGCCGCGTCGGCCGCGAGGCGCTTCGCGTCGCGGCTCGTGCGCAGCCAGCCCGACACCGGGCTCGCGAGCGACGCGATGTCGGAGGTGAGCGGCGCGTCGGCCGCGAGGTGCCAGGTCGCGTGGTCGCCGATCAGGTTCACGACCGGCGTGCGCGCGCGGCGCGCGTTGTGGAGGTTCGCGATGCCGTTCGCGAAGCCGGGGCCGAGGTGCAGCAGCGTCAGCGCCGGGCGGCCGGTCATGCGCGCGTAGCCGTCGGCGGCGCCGGTGCAGACGCCCTCGAACAGGCCGAGCACCGAGCGCACGCCGGGCACGCGGTCGAGCGCCGCGACGAGCTGCATCTCGGTCGTCCCCGGGTTCGCGAGGCACAGCTCGACGCCCGCGGCGGCCGCGGTGCGCAGCAGCGCCTCGGCGCCGTTCACGCGAGCACCCGGTGGGCGCGGGCCGTCAGCGACGCGATGTCGATCCCGTGCGGGCACGCACCGGCGCAGGACTGGTGCGCGCAGCCGACGCAGGCCGCGGCGCCGCTGCCGAGCGCCGCGTAGCTCTCTCGCGCGAGCTCCGGGTCGCCGTAGTCGTCGGCGTACATCCGGGTGCGCAGCACCTCGTCGATCGCGACGCCCTCCGGACACGCCGACAGGCACGCGCCGCAGCCGTAGCGGCACTGCGTCGCGCCGTTGCGCGCCTCGTAGGCGGCGAGCAGCGAGAGGTCGTGGCGGCTCAGCGCGCCGCCACCCGAGGCACCCAGGTACTCGTCGACCATCTCCACCGACTTCATCGTCACGACCAGCGCGTCGACGTGGGGCCCCGAGAGCACCCAGCGGAACGCCGCCTGCGCGAAGGTGCCGCCCTCGCGCTCGTGGGCGCGCAGGTCGTTCAGGCGCGCGCCGCGCAGCGTCTTCATCGCGATCACGCCGACGTCGCGCTCCTTGGCCTTCGCGAGCAGCCGCGGCAGCTCGGGCTGCACCGCGACGAAGTCGAAGTCCTTCGTCAGCTTCGCGTAGAACGCCGGGTCCTGGCCGAAGTTGTGCGCGACGAGGACGACGTCGACGAGGTCGTGGTCGAAGGCATGGTCGAGGCACTCGGCGAGGCGCCCGCCGTGGCCCGACAGGCCGGTGAAGCGGATCTTGCCCTGCTCGCGGGCGCGCTCGGTGAACTCGCGCCAGGCCGGGTTGCGCAGCACCGCGACGTCGTTGACCGCGTGGTTGAAGTAGACGTCGATGCGGTCGGTGCGCAGCCGGCGCAGGCTGCCCTCGAGCGCGCGGAACATCTCGGCGACCGAGGTGTCGGGCCGCGTCTGCACCTTGCTCGCGAGCGTCACGCGCTCGCGCTCGCCTCGAAGCGCGCGGCCCAGCGTCTCCTCGGACTGGCCGCTCGTGTAGCCCTCGGCCGTGTCGAAGTAGTCGATGCCGCGCTCGAGCGCGTGGCGGACGAGCGCCTCGTCGCCGGCGAGGCGGCTCGAGCCGAACGCGATGTCGGGCATGCGGATCCCGGTGCGCCCGAGCGTCACGCGCCGCCGAACGCGCGGCGGCTCGGCGGCGCCGGCCCACGCGGCCGGCAGCGACAGCGACACGCCGGTCGCGGCGCTGCGCCGCAGGAACTCTCGCCGGTCGATTCCGTTTCCGTCGCCGTCGTCGCGCACCGCCATCGGGTCCTCCTCGCGTCGGGAGCCCGAAGGTACGCCCTCGACGGGACCCGGGCTACGCGGCCGCGATCCCTTCGAGCTCGCCGGAGCGCACGCGCCGCTCGAGCTCGACGTCGTGGTCGACGTCGGAGGTGCTCTCGTGCTCGTACTGGAGGATGTCGAGCGCGTGGAAGCGCTTGCGCTGGCGCTCCGAGAGCAGGCCCAGGCTCTTCACGTTCGGCACGATCTTCGAGAACAGCCGGTGGCGGAACTGCGCCGCGAGGCCCGAGCGCTCCGAGACCTCGATGCACTCGTCGGCGTCGAGGCCGATCCGCTCCCAGACCTCTCGACTCTGGATGCGGTCGCGCATCAGCACGCAGGCCTCGTAGACGAAGTCCTCGCGCTCCCGGCGCTCGCTCTCGGAGAGGTCGGCGCAGAACTCGCGCAGCGACAGCACGCCGAAAGCGACGTGGCGAGACTCGTCCTCGATCACGTACGCGGTCAGGTCGCGCAGCAGCGGGTTCGTCGCCGTGTCGCGGATCGTGCCGAAGGCCGCGAGCGCGAGGCCCTCGACGATGATCTGCATGCCGAGGAACTTCATGTCCCAGCGCGAGTCGACGAGGATCTGGTCGAGGAGCTTCTTCAGCTCCGGGTTCACGTCGTACTCGTTGCAGAGCTTCTCCTGGACGAAGCGCCGGTACACCTCGACGTGGCGCGCCTCGTCCATCACCTGCGTCGCGCCGTACTGCTTCGCCTCGTACCACGGCACCGCGTCGACGATCTGCGCGGTCGCGAGCAGCGCGCCCTGCTCGCCGTGCAGGAACTGGCAGAGCTGCCAGGTCACCGCCTCGTGGCGCAGGCGCTCGATCCGTTTCGCGTCGAGCGACTGCCAGATCGGGGTGCCGTAGATGCCGATCGCCGCGTCGGGCAGCAGGCCCTTCTCCGGGTCGACGTCGATCGACCAGTCCAGGCGGTCGCTGCCGTTCCACTGGTCGCGCTTCGCGTTCTCGTACAGGCGCGAGAGCCGGCGGCGCGGGCTGTCGTACTCCCAGTTGTAGGAGAGCGACTGCGGCACCTCGAGCGACTCGACGGCGGGCAGGCGCTGGGGGCTGAGCTTGGCGAGCGGGTCCATCGGATCCTCCTGGCTTCAGGGCGCGGTGGGAAGGCCGAGGTACGCGAGATAGGCCCGCGTCAGCTCGGCCGCGAGATCGTCGTCGGAGAGCGCGGCGGCCCCCGAGCGCATCTCGCCGAAGAGCATCGTGGCGTCGAGCGCGCTGAACACGAGCGTCATGCCGAAGGCGGCGGCGCGCTCGGGGTCGGGGTGCTCGATCTCGGCGCGTCGCGCGAGCAGCAGCTGCGAGAGCCTGCGGCTCACCTCGTGCGAGAGCCGCTCGCGGCGCGCCTGGAAGGCGGCGTCGGTGTGGTTGCGGATCACGAACGCGCGGATCAGGCCGCGCTGCGTGCGGTAGATCTCGACGAGGAAGCGCACGACCGCGGCGACGATCTCGCTCACGCCCGAGCGCGCCCAGCGCGCCGGGTCGAGCGCCTCGTCGGCGGTGGCCATCGCCTGCTCGAAGTAGCGCTCGTAGAGCGCGAGCAGCAGCGCGTGCTTGTCCGGGAAGCGGCTGTAGAACGCGCCGACCGACGACCCGGCGCGACGCACGATCTCGGACACCGGCGTGTCGTCGAAGCCCTTCTCGTGCACGAGCGACTCGGCGGCGTCGAGGATTCGCTCGAGCGTCTCCTGGCTGCGCGCCTGGCGCGGCGGGCGCACCCAGCGCAGCAGCGGGGCGGAGGCGTTCGGAGCGTCGGGTCGGGTCACCGCGTCGATCCCCGGAGCGAAGAGGGGCTAAAACAGAACTCGAATTCTGGTTCTTTATATCCGGCAACCGGCCGCCCGTCAACGGGTTCACGTGACACCCCTGGGGGCAAGGAGGCGAAGGCCCGGCGCCCGCCCCTACCTTCCGCACGTCCCGGCGCCGCCGCCGGGCGCGAGCTCGGAGGAACGCCGTGAAGGAGATGAGCGCCGCCGACGCCGCGCGCCGCGTGCGCGACGTCGACACCCTCGCCGTGCCGCTCGGCCCGGGGCAGCCGGTCGAGCTGCTGCACGCGCTCGGCGAGCGCGAGCGCTTCGAGCGCCTCGAGGTGTTCGCGGCACTGCTCGTCGACCTGTTCCCGCTCTTCGCGCGGCCGGGCGTCGCGCTGCGCTCGGGCTTCTACGGCCCGGCCGAGCGCGCGCTGCGCGACGCCGGCCACGACGTGCGCTTCGTTCCGGCCGACTTCCGCCGCTTCGCGCGCATCGCCCGGCGCATGGCGCCGCGCGTGATGGCGACCGCGGCGACGCCGCCCGACGCCGACGGCTTCTGCTCGCTCTCGCTCCACGCCGGCGCGACCGTCGACGAGCTCGTCCGCTGCGGCCGCGACCCGTCGCGCGTGCTGATCGTCGAGGCGAGCTCGCGGCTGCCGCGCACGCTCGGGCTCCCGCCCGAGCACCCGCACCGGCTGCACGTCTCGGAGATCGACGTGCTCGTGCGCTCGGAGCGCGAGCCCCTGGCGCTGCCCGAGTCGGAGCCGAGCGCGGTCGAGCAGGCGATCGCCGAGCACGCCGCGCGCTTCGTGCCCGACGGCGCGACGCTCCAGACCGGGATCGGCGGCGTGCCGGACGCCGTCGCCGGCATCCTCGCCGACGGGCCGGCCGGCGAC
>CAZQYK010000399.1:0-3906 GCA_964597285.1 uncultured Spirochaetales bacterium | reverse complement strand
GCGCCGCCTCCGGCAGGTCGCGCGCGGAGAGGCGGCCCCACGCGACCTCGCCCGACAGGCACAGCGCGTCGAGCCACTCGGGCCGGTAGTGCGCGACGCGCGCCGGCAGCAGCGCGCTCTCCCACGCGCCGGCCGCCGCCTCGAAGCCGGCGAGCTGCGCGACGGCCGCGCGCACTCCGGCGCGCCCCTCGCGCTGCGTGCCGGGCGCCGCGTGCTGCCAGCGCAGCAGGAAGCGCGCGAAGTCGCGCGCGCTGACCGGCTCGATCTCGCGGCGCAGCCGCCGCTGCGTGTACGCGTGGATGCGCGCGAGCAGGTGCCGCGCGCAGAACTCGAGCCCCGGGGCGTCGGGATCGAAGCGCCCGCGCAGCGCGTAGCCCTGCGCCTCGAGCGCCGCGAGGCCGCGCTCGGCCTGCGCGGCCGAGAGGCCGATGCGCCGCGCGAGCTCCGCCGGCGCGACCGGCCCGACGACGGCGAGGTGGCCGCGCAGCGCGTCGACCAGCGCCGCGTCGTCGCGGTCGGCGTCGAGCGCCGCCGCCTCTTCGCGCCGCTCGGTCGCGACCCAGAACGCGCCGGCCGGAGTCTCGACCCGCGCCACGCGGCCCTGCGCCGCGAGCTCCTCGAGCCACGCGCTCCAGCGCGCGTCGGGCCGCAGCCGCACGAGCGAGAGCAGCGCGTCGTGCAGCTCCTCGGCCGATCGCGGCGCGAGCGCCGCCTCGTCGCGCACGCGCGCGACGGCGTCGGCGTCGAGCCGGGCCAGGTCGCGCGCGCTCTCGGGCAGGCCGCGGCGCAGGCGCACCGCGCGCGTGCGGCGCTCCTCGAGCGGCGCGTCGTCGAGGAAGGTGTACGGCTTGCCGTTCAGGATCTCGTGCGCGAGCGGCGACGGCTCGCTCGTGTCGCGGAACAGGATCTCGACCTCGCCGCGCTCGATCGCCTGCGCCAGCGCGCGCGCCGCGTCGACGTCGAGCGCCTCGTGCAGGCAGTCGTGCAGCGTCTGGCGCACGAGCGGATGGTCGGGCAGCTCGATCGGGCCCGTCTGGTTCTCCTGGCACTGCGCGAGCCCGGGGAAGACGGCGGCCATCAGGTCGTCGGCCTCCATGCGCTGGATCGGCGGCGGGTTGCGGCGGCCGCCGCGGAAGCGCAGCACCGCGAGCGCGCGGCCGAGGTTCCAGCGCCAGCGCGCGGTGAACATCGGCGAGAGCAGCACCGCCTGCTCGAGCGTCTCGGCGAGCCCGCCGGAGCGCAGCGTCGCCGCGAAGGTCTCGAGCGGGAAGCCGTGCTGCGGGCCGAGCGAGAGCACGAAGGCGTCGTCGCCGGCGGCCGCCTGGAGCTCGAAGTCGAACTGGCGGCAGATGCGCTTGCGCGCCGCGAGGCCGAGCGCGCGGTTCGTGCGCCCGCCGAAGGGCGCGTGCACGACGACCTGCATGCCGCCCGTCTCGTCGAAGAAGCGCTCGACGACGATGCGCCGGCGCGTCGGCAGCGCGCCGAGCGCGGTGCGCGACGCGACGAGGTAGTCGACGAGCTGCGCCGCGCCGGCCGGGTCGAGCCCGCACTCGCGCGCGAGGCGGCCGCGCGCCGCGTCGGGCGCGCCGCGCGCGAGGTCGGCCTCGACCTCTTCGCGGAGCGCCGAGACCTCCTCGGAGAGCTCGGCCGTGCGCGCCGGCGCCTCGCCGAGCCAGAACGGGATCGTCGGCGGGGCGCCGGCGGCGTCGCGCACGCGCACGACGCCGGGCTCGACGCGCCGGATCCGCCACGACGTGCTGCCGAGCAGGAACACGTCGCCCGCCATGCTCTCGATCGCCCAGTCCTCGTTGACGGTGCCGACGACGGTGTCGTCGGGATCGGCGACGACGCGGTAGTCGGCGGTGTCCGGGATCGCGCCGCCCGAGGTCAGCGCCGCGAGCCGCGCGCCGCGCCGGCCGCGCAGCACGCCGTTGACGCGGTCGCGGTGCACCCACGCGGCGCGCCGGCCGCGGCCGGTCTCGACGCCGCGCGAGACGAGCTCGAGCACCGCGTCGAAGTCGGCGCGCGAGAGCGACGCGTAGGGCGCGGCGCGCCGCACGCGGTCGAAGAGCGCGTCCTCCTTCCACGGCTCGGCGGCGCAGGCGGCGACGATCTGCTGCGCGAGGATGTCGAGCGGCGCGACCGGCGGGTGCAGCGCGTCGAGGCGGCCCGCGCGCACGCCGCGCAGGAGCGCCGCGCACTCGACCAGCTCGTCGCGCGTCGTCGGGAACAGCCGCCCGACCGGCACCCGCCCGCGGCCGTGCCCGGAGCGGCCGACGCGCTGCAGGAAGGTCGCGAGGCTGCGCGCCGAGCCGAGCTGGCACACGAGCTCGACCGGGCCGACGTCGATGCCGAGCTCGAGCGACGCCGTCGCGACGAGCGCCGAGAGCTCGCCGGCGCGCAGGCGGTCCTCGACGCGCAGGCGCCGCGCGACCGAGAGGCTGCCGTGGTGCGCGGCGACGCGGCCCTCGCCCAGGCGCTCGGCCAGCAGGTGCGCGGCGCGCTCGGCGAGCCGCCGCGTGTTCGCGAACACGAGCGTCGTGCGGCGTTCGGCGACGAGCGCGGCGATGCGGTCGAGGATCTCGCCCCACTGCTCCATCGACGCCACCGCGCCGAGCTCGCTTTCGGGCACCTCGACCGCGAGGTCGAGCGCGCGGCGGTGGCCGGCGTCGACGATCGCGCAGCGCGGCGAACCGTCGGCGCGCGTCGCGTCGGCCGACGCGCCGACGAGCAGCCGCGCCACGCGCTCGATCGGGCGCTGCGTCGCCGACAGGCCGATCCGCACCGGGCGCGCGTCGGCCAGCGCCTCGAGGCGCTCGAGCGTGAGCGCGAGATGCGCGCCGCGCTTGTCGCGCGCGGTCGCGTGGATCTCGTCGACGATCACCGTGCGCACGCGGCGCAGCGTCTCGCGGCTGCGCTCGGCGGTCAGCATCAGGTAGAGCGACTCGGGCGTCGTCACGAGCAGGTGCGGCGGGCGCCGGACGAGCGCGGCGCGGCGCGCCGGCGGCGTGTCGCCCGAGCGCGTCTCGACCCTCAGCTCCGGCCACTGCGCGCCGCGCTCGCGCGCGAGCTCGCGCATCTCGGCCAGCGGGCCGAGCAGGTTCTCGCGCACGTCGACCGCGAGCGCCTTCAGCGGCGAGACGTAGACCACGTCGACCGCGTCGGCGAGCGCGCCGCGCTCGGCGTCGCGCAGCAGCCGGTCGATGCAGACGAGGAACGCGGCGAGCGTCTTGCCCGAGCCGGTCGGCGCGGCGATCAGCGTGTCGCGGCCGCTCGCGATCGCGGGCCAGCCGCGGCGCTGGGGCTCGGTCGGCCCGAGGGCGAAACGCCGTTCGAACCACGCGCGCACGACCGGGTGGAAGGAAGCCAGCGCGTCCATCGCTCGCGCGCAGGGTAGCCCTCGCGGGCGCTCGGCGCGCGGCGCACGGCGCGGCTGCTACCGTCGGCCACGCGTTGAGCGCCCTCCCCCGCGTCGTCTCGCTGCTGCCGAGCACCACCGAGATCGTCTGTGCGCTCGGCTTCCACGCGGCACTCGTCGGCCGCAGCCACGAGTGCGACCACCCGCCCGACGTGGCCGAGCTGCCGGCGCTGACCGAGCCGAAGCTCGATCCGCAGGCGCCGAGCGGCGCGATCGACGCGCGCGTGAAGCAGCTCGTGCGCGAGGGCCTGTCGGTCTACCGCGTCGACGCCGAGCGGCTGCGCGCGCTCGCGCCCGACGTCGTGCTGACCCAGACCCACTGCGAGGCGTGCGCCGCGAGCGCGGCCGACGTCGAGGCAGCGCTGCGCGCGTGGACCGGCGCGCGGCCGCGCGTCGTCGCGCTCGAGCCGGCGACGCTCGGCGACGTCTGGGGCGACCTCGAGCGCGTCGCCGAGGCGCTCGGCGCGCCCGGCCGCGGCCGCGCGCGC
>CAZQYK010000398.1:0-3733 GCA_964597285.1 uncultured Spirochaetales bacterium | reverse complement strand
CGCGGCCTGCGGGCGTCCGACCGCGGACGGGCCGGACGTGGTGCTGATCACGGTCGACACGCTGCGGGCCGACCGGCTCGGCTGCTACGGCTACGCGCTCGACACGAGCCCGAACATCGACGCGCTCGCCGGCCAGGGGGTGCTCTTCGAGCGCGCGTTCGCCGGCTCGAGCGCGACGTCGCCGTCGCACGCGTCGATCTTCGCGTCGCGCTACACGCGCGAGCACACGATCGGCTACGGAAACGGCGGCACGCGGCTGGTCGGCGTCGCGACGCTGCCGCAGCTCTTCCGGGAGGCCGGCTGGACGACGGCGGCCTTCATCGGCAACGCGGTGCTGCGGCGCGGGCGGGGCTTCGAGGACGGCTTCGAGCTCTACGACGACGAGCTGCCGAGGCCGGAGAAGAACCGGCCGCTGTCGTTCGAGCGGATCGCCGAGCACACGACCGAGCGCGCGCTGGCCTGGCTCGCGGCGCCGCGCGAGCGGCCGTACTTCCTGTGGGTGCACTACCAGGACCCGCACGGGCCGTACACGCCGCCGGTCGCGTTCAAGGGGCGCTTCCGCATCGAGGCGCCGCCCGACGAGCCGGAGCTGCCGGTGCTCGACGACAACCGCGGCCTGCACGGCATCCCGGCCTACCAGGCGCTCGACGGCATGACGCGGCCGAGCGTCTACGAGTCGCGCTACGTCGACGAGATCTTCTACGCCGACCGCTCGATCGGCGCGTTGCTCGAGGCCGTCGACCGCGGCGCCGGCCCGCGTGGCCTCGTCGTGCTGCTGACCGCCGACCACGGCGAGAGCCTCGGCGAGGGCGGCGAGTACTACGTCCACAAGGTGACGCGGCCCGAGGTCGCGCACGTGCCGCTGATCGTGCGCGCGCCCGGCCTCGCGCCGGCGCGGCGCAGTGAGATCGTCCACCACGTCGACGTGCTGCCGACGCTCCTCGACCTCGCCGGCCTGCCGATCCCCGACGGCGCGCGCGGCGCCTCGCTGGCGCAGCTGGCGCGCGGCGAGCGGGCGCTGCCCGAGCGGCTCGTGTTCACCGACGTCGGCGACGAGCTCACCGCCTACGCGCCCGGCGGCTTCGTGCGCGTGCAGGGGCTCGAGGCGGCGTGGGAGCAGGGCGTCGCGCTCGAGGGCGCGCTCGCGCCGGTGGCGCGCCGCTACGCGTGGAAGCCGGGCGGCGGCTGGGCCGAGGCCGAGACGAACGACCTGCCGATGCCGCGCATCGCCGACTACTACCGCGACGCGGTGCCGATGCGGATCAACCCCACGCTCGACGCCGACGAGCAGGAGCGGCTGCGCGCGCTCGGCTACCTCGACCCCGACGAGTGACCCGCCCGCCACGTCGCGGGTTGCTAGGCGAGGTCGGGCCGGTACTCCGGGTGCTCGCCGAGCCAGTCCGACAGGCGCCGCATCGACTCCTCGTTCTTGCGGTTGATGAAGCGGTAGATCGGGCCTTCGAGCCACTTCCACGGCGCGCTCGTCAGGTGGTAGCGCTCCTCGAAGTGCAGGCGCGTGGCCTTGCCGCCGTCGCGCGGCTCGAGCCGTACGCGGCCGGTCTGGTCGTTGCCGGGCGCGCGCGAGATCATCGTGTACGTGTAGCCGCGCGCCGGCTCGACGTCGCTCACGAGCTCGAGCGCGGCACCGCGGCGGCCGAGCGGCATCTGGTAGACGACGCGGCGCAGGAGGCCGTTGCCGCCGGCGTCGCCGGGCCAGAGCACCTGCACCTCGAGCACCATCGGCGCGTAGGCGGTCCAGCGCGGGTAGTCCTGCATCAGCGCCCAGACGCGCGCCGGCGGGTGGGGCATGTCGAGGTGGTAGCGGTGCTCGCGCACGGGGCCTCCGGGCGGGGGTCGGGCGCATTCTACGGGCTCACGGAGGCGCCCGGCGGACCGGTGCGTGCGCCCCCTGGGGCCGCTCGCAAGCGGCGCGTCGGGGCGCGATGCTTGGCCCCGATGGCGGGGCAGCGCGCGCACGGGCGGCCGGGATCCAGTCGCGGTCGGGGCCGACCGAGCAGAGGGGCGGATGTCCGAGAGCCACCTCGATCCGGCCCAGCGCGCGATCCTCGACGCCGTGCGCGCCGGGGCCGGCGACGCGCTCGAGCTGTCGCGCTGGATGGCCGCGCACCCCGAGCTCTCGGCCGAGGAGCACGCGACGAGCGAGCGCTACCGCGCGCACCTCGAGGCGCTCGGCTTCCGCGTCGAGCCGGTCGTCGACGACCTGCCGACCGCGTTCGTCGCGCGCCACGGGCCTGCCGACGCGCCGCTGTGCGCGGCGCTGCTGGCCGAGATGGACGCGCTGCCCGGGATCGGCCACGCGTGCGGCCACAACCTGTCGGGCCCGGCGAGCCTGCTCGCGGCGCGCGCGCTCGCGCTGGCGGGCCCGGTGGGCGGCGTGCGCCTGCTCGTCGTCGGCTGCCCGGCCGAGGAGACCGGCGTCGGCAAGCGGCGCCTGGTCGAGGCGGGCGTGTTCGCCGAGGCCGACGTCGCGATGATGGCCCACGCCTCCGACATGCGGCGCGCCCATCGCCTGTTCCTCGGCAACCGCAAGCTCGAGTTCGTGTTCCACGGCCGCGCGGCGCACGCGGCGGCCTATCCCGAGCGCGGCATCAACGCGCTCGACGCGGTGATCGCGCTCTTCGTCAACGTGGGCCTGCTGCGCCAGCAGCTGCCGCGCACGGTGCGGATCCACGGCATCGTCACCGACGGGGGCCGCGCGCCGAACGTGATCCCCGAGCGCGCCGCGGCGCTCTTCTGGGTGCGCGCGCTCGAGGACATGCCGCTCGACGACGCGTGCGCGCGAGTCGTGCTCGCGGCCGAGGGCGCCGCCGCGGCGACCGCGACGCGGCTCGAGATCGTGCGGCCCAGCGGCGAGTCGCCGCCGATGCGGCCGAACCTGCCGCTCGCCGATGCCTATCGCCGCCAGCTCGAGCGGCTCGGGCTCCCCGAGACCGCGCACGCGCCCGGCGACGCGATCGGCTCGAGCGACATCACCCACGTGTCGCGCGTCGTGCCGACGATCCATCCGAACTTTCCGATCGGAACGGACCTCCAGCTCCACACGCGCGAATTCGCCGCGGCGACGACGCGTCCCCGCGGTGAGGAGGGGCTGCTGGAGGCCGCCCGTGCGCTCGCCCTCACCGTGCTCGATCTCGCGCGCTCGCCCGAGCTGCGCGCCGCCGTCGCCGCCGAGGCGCCGCCGCGCAGCTGACGCCGCGCCGGCTCGGCCGGCGCGCCGCGACCTTGCGCCCCCCGGCGCCTCACGTCACAGTGGGCGCTTCACGCTGGGGCTCGATGGGGGGACCCGGGGCGCACAGAGCGCGCCCGGCGCGCGTGGCCGGGGATGCGGATCGCCATGCAGTGCCGCGGCGGCGCATGGCCGAACGCCTGGCGCGCGCCGGCGTGCGCGATACCCGTGTGCTCGCGGCATTCGCGAGCGTTCCGCGTCACCGGCTCGTGCCCGACGCGCTCGCGGGCCAGGCCTACCGCGACGTCGCGTTGCCGATCGGCGACGGCCAGACGATCTCGGCCCCTCGTGTCGTCGCGGCGATGAGCGAGGCGCTCGAGCTCACCGGCGCCGAGACCGTGCTCGAGGTCGGCACCGGCTCGGCCTATCAGGCCGCGATCCTCGCGCGCCTCGCGGCGCGGGTGATCTCGGTCGAGCGGGTGCCGCGGCTCGCGGCGTCGGCGCGCCGCGCGCTCGACGCGCTCGGCGTCGCGAACGTCGTCGTCT
>CAZQYK010000397.1:0-4122 GCA_964597285.1 uncultured Spirochaetales bacterium | reverse complement strand
CGCGCGCGCCGTCGATCGCGCCGCCAGCGCGAGCCACCGGTTCTCGTCATCTGCCGTCGCCACCCGACACAGCAGACGCAGCTGCGTCCACCCGATCTCCCCCGACCCGAACGCCGCCTCGAGCGCCGGCAGGCGCGCGAGCTCCGCGTCGACGCGGGCCAGGTCGCGCAGCTCGCGCGCCGAGAGCCCCGCGCGCTCGACCGCGTAGTCGCCGAGCTGCGCGAACCCGAGCCGCTCCCAGCCGCGCGTCGCCACCATCCGCCCCGCGACCCGCGCCAGCGCCCGCCGCAGCGCCGCCGGCGCCCGTGCCTCCGCGACCAGCCGCGCCTCGAGGTCGGCCGGCCCGCTCGACCGCGGAGCACCGCGTGCAAGCACCGACGCTCCGCGCCGCTCGACGATCGCAGCCGCCGACGACATCACGACCTCGCATCCGGGACCAAGAGCCCGAAGCTAGGCCTAGCCCGTGACAGATGCGGTCACGACCGACGAAGCAGCTCGCGGCGCGACGAGGTCCAGACCGACGGCCGAGCCCCCGCTGTTCAAGCTCCGATGCGCCAAACCTGCGAACCGCCGCAGCCCAGACCGCCCGGCCCCCGATCCACCCCACCGAATCCCGGAGCCCTTCCCGTTCCCACCGAGTACAATAGGCTGCGAAATCTCACAGCGCTCACCCAGCGCTGTACATTGATAGTTGCGCGGTTCGGTCCCAGCTGATTCGCTAAACTATCGCACTCGGAGGATCAGATAGTGCCGAAGTCACGAGTCACGGGTCGCCGGGCGGCTACGGCCGCGTCCAAGACCCTCCGAGGCAAGTCCACCAGCTCGACATCGAAGACGTCGGGTGGCAGCGCGCTCTCCCAACGAAATGCTCCCAAGAAGCAGACTTCGAAGCGCGCCGGAAGCGCAGCCTCCAAGGTCCTCAGAGATGGGCGAACGAGCAGGTCGTCCAAGTCCGCAGCGGGAAGCGCCCTCACGCAGCGCCCTGTCAGGTCCTCCAAGAAGAGCGGCACTGTCTCCCGAAAGGCCGTCCGCAAGGCAATTCGGCGCCGCGCGTAATTCTCTCGAGGGATGGCGGCCGCGAAGTACGATCAGAACGTCTTCATCAACTGTCCGTTCGATCGTCCCTACAAGCGAATCTTCGATGCCTTGGTGTTCGCAGTATTCGACTGCGGTTTCGTGGCGCGATCTGCACTCGAAATCACCAATACGGCCGAGGTGCGCGTTGACAAGATTGCGCGGATCATCGACGAGTGCCGATTCGGTCTCCACGACTTGTCACGTACTAGTCTGGATCGGACGTCGCGCCTTCCTAGGTTCAATATGCCCTTCGAGTTGGGACTCTTCCTCGGCATGGCACGTACGGTCGCCGGGAGAAGTTGCCTCGTTCTCGATCGGGATCGCTATCGCTACCAGATGTTCATCTCAGACATCGCAGGCCAGGACATCTCCGCACATGCGAACGACCCCGCCAAGGCCGTAGGGGTGGCCCGGAACTGGCTCCGATCTTCTCAGACGGAAGGGACAGTTCCGGGGCCTGCCCACATCTGGAAGCGATACACGTCCTTTCGCAAGGCTCTTCCTGCGATCTGCAGCGATCTCCATTTGAAACCGAGCGAGATGATCTTCAACGACTACGCGACGATCGCGAGCGAGTGGATTGCTAGGAACGCCAGGTTCTAGCATGCGAGCCGCCCAACAAGGCCTTGCAGCTGCCAGCCAACCGCTCGATCCATCTGCCGCGGTAGCCTTCTGGCGTCGTGGCCTGGCTGCCTCTGCGCTACCGGTCAGCGCGGTTGGCTGCAGCTGAAGGCCCAGTCCGTTGGGCGGCGAGAGTTGGTAGCAACGCTAGCAGTAGCCCTCACTCTGTTACTCGCGGTTTCGGCAAGCTCCGAGACCGTCGAGTGGACGCAACCGGACGAGGCGGAGTGCTCGGAGCTTCGGTCCGAGTATCTGTCGTGGGGTAGATCCGAAGAGTTGGTGGAACAAGATCTTCGCGAGAACCCCTCCTGTCAGCTTTCCGATCTCCGGCTTCGATCACGTGGCGCTTCCGACGGATCGACCCGAGGAGATGGTCGAGTTCCATGGGCGTCTGGGTTTCGTGGGCCCGAAGTCGTAGCGAGCCCGCCGCTCGACAAGCGGCTGGGAAGCCGCGCGCGGGGGGATGAGATTCGACGGGGCTCGGGAGTTGCTATCGAGGCGGCCGGTGGTCACTCTTCGAACGAGTGCTCGTCCGGACGCGGTGCCGCCGGCGCGAACACCAGGAAGTACTGCCGCGGCAGGAAGTCGTGCCGATCGCGGAGCTCGAAGCCCGCAGCGCCGAGCTCCGCGACGACGCGGTCCGGCCGCAGGCGATCAGCGGGGTCCGGCCCCGGGCCCCCGGCGCCTGGGCGGAACTCGAGGATCGCGACGCGCCCGCCCGGCCGCAGCAGCCGGCGCACCTTCTGCATGTACGCGACGCGCGCGTCGATCTCCTTGTAGACGCTCGAGAAGAACACGAGGTCGCAGCACGCCTCGGGCAGGCTCGGATCGTCGAAGCGCGCCGCGACGACGACGACGTTCGCGAGCGCGCGCTCAGCGACCCGCTCGCGCAGCCGAGCGAGCATCTCCGGCTGCACGTCGGTCGCGTAGACGAGGCCACCCGGGCCCACCCGGCGCGCGAGGCGCTCGCTGAAGTAGCCGCTGCCCGCGCCGACGTCGGCGACGACGGCGCCCGGCGCGAGCGCCAGCGCGTCGAGCACCCGCTCCGGCTGCTGCCACGCGTCGCGCGAGCGGGCATCGAGGTAGAACAGGTAGAAGGGGTTGAAGACGCGGTGCCCATCGCGCTCCACGAGACTCGGCGGGCAACCCGCGAGCAGCAGAGCCAGCGCGAGCGCCGGCACGGCGCGGCGCGTTCGCCTCATGCGCACGAGCGTATCCGCCCCCCGCGGCGCAGGCCGGCCGGAGCCGGCGTGCGAATCCGATGGACGTCCCCGGCGCTGCGCGCTCGCGCCCGGTAGCCTTCCCACGTCCACGGCGATGCTCCGCTCGCGCACGGACGCGTCGGTCTCGGCCGGGCGCCCGATGCGTTGGACGGATCAAGAAGGAACCCCGCAATGACGGCAAGACCGTTCATCGTCGCACCCGAAGACTACGCCGACACTCTCGACATCGTCGGCGAGCGCGTGACCGTGCTCGCGTCGGGCGAGGCGACCGGCGGCTACGAGATCTTCCTCCAGCGCGGCCCCGAGGGCAGCGGGCCGCCGCCGCACAGCCATCCCTGGGACGAGTCCTTCTACGTCGTGAAGGGCGAGATCGACTTCGGGATCGGCGACGACTCGAGGACGGCGTCGCCCGGGACACTGGTCCACCTTCCCGCCGGCACCGCGCACTGGTTCCGCTTCGGTCCGGGCGGCGGCGAGATGATCTCGATGACGTCGCGACTCGGCGCCTCGAAGATGTTCACCGACATGGCGCGAGAGATCGCGCCGGTGAATCCGGACCTGGCGCAGCTCTCCGAGGTCGGCGGCCGTCACGGCCTGAAGGTGTTCGCCTGAACGCGCGCTAGGCGCCCCGCCCGACTTCGCTCTCCGCCGGCTCGATCAGCAGCGTCGGGACGCCGCAGGTGCCGTCGCGCACCGTCGCGACGCGGGTGCCGGGCTTGCGGCCCTTTCTCACCTCGGAGACGTCGACGCCGGCGGCCGTGAGGCGCGCGACCGCGGCGTCGGCGTCGGGCACGCGCCACGAGAGGCCCCAGAGGCGGTCGGTGTCGGCGTCTTCCGTCGCGTCGGCGCCCGGCGCGCCGGCGGCGAGCGGCTGCGCGATCTCGATCGTGACGCCGCCGACGCGGAAGAACACGAGCCGCATGCCCCAGTCCGGGAAGCTCCGGTCGAGCGCGAGGCGCAGCCCGAGCCCGTCGCCGTAGAGCGCGATCGCGGCGTCGGCGTCGCGCGTCTGCACGACCGCGTGGTCGAGGCCCGACACGAGCCCGGGCTCGGGCCCGGCTGGCGCGGCCGGCGGAAGCATCTCGGCCGGCGAGCCGTGCTCGATCGCGAAGAGCAGCACGCCGCGCGTGCGCTGGATCGGGAGCATCACGTTGCGCCAGCGGCGGAAGACGCCCGAGTCGGCGTCGCGGCCGATCCCGTT
>CAZQYK010000396.1:0-4768 GCA_964597285.1 uncultured Spirochaetales bacterium | reverse complement strand
TCGCGCTCGCGGCGGCCGGGGCCTCGCGCGAGCGCGCCCCCGAGCTGCGTCCGGTGCTCGGCCGCATCGACAAGGCGCTCGTCGCCGACGCCGACGACACCCTGCTCGACGTCGCCTACCGGCACCGCCTCGGCTTCGAGGCGGTGATGCGGCTCAATCCCGACGTCGACCCGTGGATCCCGGTGCCCGGGACCGTCGTCGTGCTGCCGACCCATTACGTGCTGCCGCACGCCGACCCCAAGGGCCTCGTCATCAACATCCCCGAGATGCGCCTGTACGACTTCACGGTCGACGACGGGCCAGAGGTCTTCGCGCTCGCCGTCGGCGACATGGCCGACCCGTCGATCCTCGGCGAGTTCCAGGTCGGCTCCAAACGCAGGGACCCGACCTGGTACGTGCCGAAGTCGATCCTGGCCGAAGACCGGGGGCTGCCGCCGCAGGTCCCCCCCGGCCCGACGAACCCGCTCGGCAGCCGCTGGATGACGATCGGCAAGACCTCGTACGGCATCCACGGCACGAACGTCCGCTGGTCGATCGGCCGCGAGGCGACCCACGGCTGCCTGCGAATGTACGAGGACGAGGTGCAGCGCCTGTACGAGCGGGTGCCCCAGGGCACCCGCATCCAGATCGTCTACCAGACGGCGAAGTGGGGCTCGGACGGAGAGCGCGTCTACCTCGAGGCGCACCCCGATCTGTACAAACTGCACGAGGGAACGCTCGCGGCGGCGCTGGAGATCCCGCGCGCCCTCGAGCTGCTCGGCGCGATCGATCTCGCGCGGGTCTGGCGAACGCTCGAGGAGGCGCGCGGGATTCCAGTGGAAGTCGGAAGACTTCCGTCTACTTCGACACCGACTTCTTGAACATCGCGTCGGCGCGGCGCGCGGCGTCGTCGGCCCGCTGCGCGGCGGCCTGCGCGTCGCTTGCGGCCTGGCGCGCGGTCTCCTCGGCCGACGCGGCGCGCGACTCGACGCCGTCGAAGCGCTGCTCGAGCTGGCCGACGCGCCCCTCGAGCGCGTCGACACGCTGCTGGAGCGTGTCGAGGTCGCCGCTCGTCGCGCATCCGACGCCGAGCAGCAGCGCTCCAGAGCCCAGCATCGCGGTCTTGATTCCCCTCATCGATGTCCTCCGTTTCCAGTTGCGTTCTCGGCTCTGCCCCCTGTGGGGCAAGAATCGCGACGGGAGCATTGCAGGAAGCGGGCCGGTCCGCAGCAGCTTGCGCCCGATCCGCCCGAACCACGTGTGCGGGGCGCAGCGCCACGACGCGCGCTTCGACGCCCCGGCCTCGCGGGCCTCGACGACGAGGCCTACGGAACGGCGCTGCCCGGGCGACGGCGCACCCGGCACGGGGGTCGGGGCTACGCCGTTCCGCCCGGCCACAGCGCCAGCAGCGCCGCGCCGGCGGCGAGCGCCGAGCCGAAGATCCAGACGACCCAGCGCCGCAGCGCGGAGTCGCCGAGCGCGATCGCCGCGGCGCCCTTGAACACGAGGTTCGCCATCACGCCGGTCAGCACCAGCCGCCAGCCGAGCGTCGGCTCGAGCCGCTGCGCGTCGAGCAGCCGCGCGATCGACAGCGTGATCGCGTCGACGTCGGTCAGGCCCGAGAGCGTCGCGACGGCGTACAGGCCGCGCTCGCCGAGCCAGTGACGCGCCGCGGCGACGCCGAAGAGCACCGCCGCGTAGAGCAGGCCGAAGCCGACCGCCGCGCGCAGGTCCGACGGTGCGTGGTCGAGCCGCGCGACCTCGAGCCGGGTGCGCGTGCGCAGCCAGACGATGGCGCAGACCAGCGCGAGGAACGCGAGCATCGCGGCGAGCGGCGGCGCGAGCGACGCGAGCGCGGACGGCGCGACGAGCGCCGCGAGCACGAGGACGCGCGGCAGCACGACCGTCGACGAGAGCGCGAGCACGAGCGCCGTGGCCGGCACGCGCGCCGGCGCGCCGAGCGTGCGGCGCGCATAGCTGACGGTCGTCGCGGTGCTCGAGATCAGCCCGCCGAGGACGCCGGCCACGAGCGTGGAGACGTCGGGGCCGACCAGGCGGTGCGCGAGGTATGCGCCGAGGCTGATGCCGACGATCAGCACGACCATCGACCAGATCTGGAACGGGTTCAGCACCTGGAGCGGGCCGAGGTCGCGGTTCGGCATTGCGGGCCAGATCACGAGCCCGACCAGCACGAGCTGCATCAGCGAGCGCACGTCGTCCTCGCCGATGCGGCGTACGAAGTCGTGGAGCGGCTGCTTCCAGTGCAGCAGCACCGCGACGGCGCCGGACACGGCGACCGACCCGATCAGCTCGCCGCGCGCGACGCTCGCGCCGACGAGGAACATCACGAGCACTGCCACCTCGGTCGTGATGCCGGTGTCACGCGGCTCGCCGTCGTGGCTCTCGCCGCTCCCGACCCAGACGACCGCCGCGAGCCCGAGCAGCGCCGCGCCGAGCACCCAGCCGCCGAAGGCCTCCGCGAGCTGCGCCACGAGCGTGCCGAGCAGCGTCACGAGCGGAAAGGTGCGGATTCCCGCGAGCCGCTTCGCCGCCCACTCGCGCTGGAAGCCGACGAGCAGGCCGAGCCCGAGCGCGAGCGCGAGGGAATAAGTCTGCGTCAGCTCCACCGGGCGTACACTATCGCGCGCCGATCGTTACCGGTCCCGGTCAGCAGGCCTTCGTGGCATTTCCGCGACTGCTGGAGCAGCTGCGGAACACGGGTCGGCGACCGGATGACGGTCGCCCGGCTGATCGACCTCGTCGCGCTCCTGCAGTCGAGGTACGAGCGACGGCGCGAGCCGCTGTACATCCCATAGCGGGCGCTCGGCGTGGGGCAGGAGATCGTCGGAAGCGTCTACCTGCTCCTCCGCTGCTCGGCGGCGCGGCGGTGCACGCGCTGTGCATGAAGTGCGGCTGGCTGGGCTTCCTCGCGCGCCCGATCGACCCCGGCCGGACGCTGCGCGGACGGCGGCTCTTCGGGCACAGCAAGACCTGGCGCGGGCCGATCGCCGTCGCGGTCGGCAGCGCGGCGGTCTACGCGCTGAAGCGCGACGTGCTGCACGCGCTTCCGGCGCTCGCCGCCTGCGAGCTCGTCGATTACCGCGCGCTGCCCGGCTGGTGGCTCGGCGCGCTCGCGGACGCGGCGGCGGAGCTGTCGGAGCTCCCGAACAGCTTCGTGCGGCTCGCGATCGAGCGCGCGGCGCCGCGGGCCGACGAGCGCCCGGTCGAGGTCGTCGGTCAGTAGCCGGCCGACGCCGCGAGCGGCGGCCGCCCGTCGAGCGCGGAGATCGCCTGGCACAGGCCGTCCGTGTCGCTCGGATGGACCCGGTACGTGTTGGCATCGGTCTTCCAGGTCTCGCCCGGAGAGACGAGGCAGCGCACGACCGCGCCGAGCTCGGGGCGGGAGCTGCGCAGCAGGCGCCACTGCGGATCGCCCTCCGAGTCGAGGAGGCCGGAATCGATGACCAGCACCGGCGCATGGCCGTTCGCCGCGCAGGCGCCGCTGGCCTCCTCCGCGTCCGCCACCGGCCGGAGCGTCCAGCCGGTGCTCTCGAGGCCGCGCTCGATGCGGCCGCGTTCGTACGACGACGCGGATGCGATCAGCACCAGACATTGCTTCGACGACACCGATCCCCTCCTGTACGGGCCCCATCATCGCGAACACGGTCGGGCCGGCGACCGCGCGTGGCGATCCCCAGTACCGACGAACGTCGGATCCGGAACCGGGTATTCGCCAGCGCGGACGGTCGTCCGGGCTCCCGGCGCACCTTTGGCACGAAATATGCGCGGGTGCAGCCGCCATGCAGGACGCCGCCGCCGCACGCGAGCGCATGATCCGCGCCCACCTCGCGGCGCGCGGGAGTCGCGATCCGCGCGTGCTCGAAGCGTTCCGGAGCGTCCCGCGCGAGGCCTTCCTGCCGGCGGGCGCCGCTTCCGATCGAGCAGGGCCAGACGCAGCCCTACGTCGTCGCGCTGATGACGGCCGCGCTCGAGCTCGCGCCGGGCGACCGCGTGCTCGAGATCGGCACCGGCTCGGGCTATGCCGCGGCGATCCCCTCGCCGCAGCGGCCGACGATCGGGCCGAGCTCGCGAGCGATCGCGTAGTAGGGGTTCTGCTCGCCCACGCGCGTGCTCCCGAACACGACGATCGTGTGCTCGATGCCGTGGTCGCGCAGGCCGAGCTCGGCGGCGAGGTATTCGATCTCGAGACGCACCGATCGCAGCTCGGGCCGCGCGAGCAGCGGGCGTCGATCCGGTCCGGTGGGCCGCGTCACGCGAGCTCCAGCACCGCGCGCAGCACGTCGCGGCGGCTGATCATGCCGACGAGCTGGTGCGCGTCGAGCACCGGGAAGCGGCGGTGCGGCCGCTCGTAGAAGAGCCCGATCACCTCGACGAGGTCCATCTCGGCAGGAACGCTCTCCACGTCGCGTGTCATGTAGTCCGCGACCGCTCCGGCCGCCTCGCCGTGGTAGCTGGTCCGGTACGCGACGGTCAAGCAGTCGCGCTGCGTCAGGATCCCGACGAGCTCGCCGCGCGCGTCGACGACCGGCGCGCCGGAGACGCCCGCGTCGAGCATGCGGCGCATCGCGCGCAGCATCGGCTCGTCGGGTGCGAGCACGAGCAGGTCGGTCGCCATGTGGTCTCGCACGCTCGGCATCGGCTTCCTCCCGGTTCAGCGCTGCGCCCCGCGCGGGCCGTCCGGCTCCGCGCGCCGATGCGGACACGCCTCGCAGCGCGGCAGCGAGCGGCCGGACGCCCAGCTCGCGCAGCCGGGCCCTCCGGGGAGGGG
>CAZQYK010000395.1:0-2918 GCA_964597285.1 uncultured Spirochaetales bacterium | reverse complement strand
ATCGGCGCCCCGCCGTTCTCGACGATCTGGCCGGATCTCCCGAGGCTCGGACTGGCCATCGGCGTCCCCCCGCTAGCAGGAGTTCACGGTGCGCGTCCTGGGGTCGGGATTCGGTGACCCCGGTCACATCGCGCGCGTCGGTCCGGCGCCGCCGGTGCGGCTCGGTGGCGCGCCCCTGGGGACCCGGGGTCTTTCGACACATCCCTCGCCGGGCCACCACAGCATCGGCAGAGGAAACCTGCCCTGGGGAGGGGGTCTGCAGGAAGGAAGCGGACCCACTCATGCAGCTTCTGTGGCGGTTGGCTGTGCGCCGGCTCGCGCCGGTCGGCGGTGTGCTCTTGCTCGCGATGGCGGCGTCGGCGACTTCGATCGAGACCACGCTCACGCCCTTCACCGGCAGCCCGCTGTCGGTACAGATCGTGCTGACCGAGGTCGGCGGCGACATCCGTTTCGACGTCGCGGTCACCGAGGGCGTCGGCGATCTGCGCGGCGTGTTCTTCGACTTCGGGAGCCCGCTGCTGCTCGACGGGCTCAGCGCCAGCGGGCCGCTCGTCACCGGCTTCGCGACCGGGAGCGTCATCGACCTCGGCCTGGGCAACAACCTCCAGGGCGGGGGCTCGCCGTGCCCGTGCGACGTCGGCGTCGCGCTCGGCACGCCGGGCATCGGCAAGGACGACCTCCAGTCGGCGTCGTTCGTGCTCTCGCACGCGACGACCGACCTGACGGTCGCGCTGCTCGCCGGCCAGGTCCTCGGCGTGCGCGCGACGAGCGTCGGCGCGCTCGGCGACGACAGAGAGGGCTCGTCGAAGCTCGTCGGCACCTTCCCGGGTCAGCCGATCCCGGAGCCGTCGACGGCGCTGCTCTTCGGCCTCGGCATCGCCGCGGTCGGCGCCGAGCGCCGGCGGCGCCGCGGGTCCGCCGCGCAGTCCGCGCGCGCGTCGCCGTAGCGACCGCTCGGCGGCGCCCTAGAGCAGCCGTCCGCCGTCCATCACGAGCGTCTGGCCGGTGACGAACGAGCTCGCCGGGCTGACGAGGAACACGACGGCGCCGGCCATCTCGTCGGGCTCGCCGATGCGGCCGAGCGCCGCCTCCCGCTCGGAGGCCTGCCGGAACTTCGGGTCGTCCCACAGCGCGCGCGCGAACTCGGTCCTGATCAGGCCGGGCGCGATGCAGTTGACGCGGATCCCGTCCTTGCCCCAGGTCTTCGCCTGCACCTGCGTCAGCATGTTCACCGCGGCCTTCGACACCGAGTAGCCGCCGATCACGTCGCTGGCGAGGAAGCCGCCGACCGAGCTCACGTTGACGATCGCGCCGCCGTCGCCGTGGCGCAGCATCGCCTCGCGCGCGTGGCTCGACAGCACGTGGATCGCCTTGACGTTGGTGTTCATGATCGCGTCCCACGCGCGCTCGTCGATGTCCTGCACCGGGCCGTAGACCGGGTTCGTGCCCGCGTTGTTGACGAGGACGTCGACGCGGCCGAGGCGGCGCTCGGTCTCGTCGACGAGGTTGCGCAGCTCTTCGGCGTTGCGGACGTTCGTCGGCACCGCGATCGCGCGCCGCCCGGTCGCCTCGACCGCGGCGACCGCCTCGGCGAGGGCTTCGGGCTTGCGCGCCGCGACGGCGACGTCGGCGCCGTGCTCGGCGAGCGCGATCGCGATCGAGCGGCCGATGCCGCGGCTGCCGCCGGTGACGATCGCGACCTTTCCGGCGAGCGAGAAGTCGGCGACGGGCATCGGGGGGCCTCCGGGTTGGGGTGGCTCAGCATAGGCGAGGCTCGTGCTGGGATCAGCCCGCGATTTCTCCGAGCTCGACCTCGACGTCGTGCACCTCGCCGTCGCGCTCGAAGCGCACCTTCACGGTGTCGCCGGGCTCGTAGTCGTCGAGCACGTCGATCAGGTCGACGAGGCGCAGCACCCCCCGGCCTTCGACGTGGGTGATCAGGTCGAAGCCCTGCACGTTGCCGAGCGCGTCGGCCCGAAGCGAGCGCAGGCCGGCACGCTGCGCCGGCGAGCCGTCGAGCACGTCGCGCACGATCACGCCGAGCACGTTCCACTGCAAGGCGATGTGGTCGGGCATCACCTGGACGCCGAGGCCCGCCCACTTCACGTGGCCGAACTCGATCAGCTGCGGCACGAGCCGCGCGACCGTCGCCGCCGGCACCGCGAAGGCGATGCCGGCGCTCGCGCCGGTGGGGCTGTAGATCGCCGTCGTCACGCCGATCACGCGGCCGCTCGAGTCGAGCAGCGGCCCGCCCGAGCTGCCGGGGTTGATCGACGCGTCGGTCTGGATCACGTCCTCGATGCGCGTGCCGGCGAGCGACTCGATCTCGCGGCCGAGCGCGCTGATGACGCCCGTCGTCAGCGACGAGTCGAGCCCGAAGGGGTTGCCGATCGCGAGCACCGTCTGGCCGACGACGAGGCGGTGCGAGTCGCCGAGCGTCACCGGCTTCAGTGCGACGCCGGCGTCGATGCGCAGCACCGCGAGGTCCTTGCGCGGCGCGACGCCGACGAGCGCGGCCTCGTAGGTCGCGCCGTCGGCCAGCGACACCGCGAAGCGCTCGCCGCCGTGCACGACGTGGTAGTTCGTGACGATGTGGCCGCGGTCGTCCCAGACGAAGCCCGAGCCGGTGCCGCGCGGCACGTCGGTCGCGTCGAACTGGAAGTCGCCGCGCGCGGCCGCGTTCGCGACGTAGACGACCGAGGCGGCGACGCGCCGGAACACCTCGATCGTCTGGCGCTCGTGCTCGAGCAGGCCGTCGGGCAGAGACGGGCGCAGGGCGGTCTTCGGGTCGCCCTCGGCGGGCTGCCCGCAGCCCGCCGCCGCGACGGCGAGCGCCGCGAGCGCGACGGCGAGCGCCGCGAGCGCGGCGGCCGGCCGCCGCAGGCGCCGGCGCGTCGGAGGGATTCGGGTCACGGCAG
>CAZQYK010000394.1:0-3000 GCA_964597285.1 uncultured Spirochaetales bacterium | reverse complement strand
GGCCTCGCGGTCGGCCCCGACGGCCGCGCGCACCTCACGTGGTCGGCGCGGCGTGGCGGCGCCGGTGCGTCGCCCTTCGCGTCGGACCTGTGGCTCGCGAGCGCGGAGCCCGGCAGCGGCTTCGGCGCGCCGCTGCGGCTCCACGACGACGCGCCGGGCTCGCGCGGCTTCGAGGCGGTCGGCGTGGCGGCGTCGGGCGCGATCGTCGCCGCGTGGATCGAGAACGGCCGCGCGTCGACGGCGCGCGCGCTGCGCATCGAGCCGGACGGCGCGCGCAGCGAGGCGACGCTCGACGCGCAGGCGTGCCCCTGCTGCCGGCTGGCCGTGGCGCCCGGCGGCGGCGACCGGGTGGGCCTGCTGTGGCGCGACGAGCGGCCGGGCCGCGTGCGCGACATGGCGTTCGCGCTCGCGACGGCGGCCGAGGGCTTCGGCGCCGCGCGCGCGGTGCACGACGACGGCTGGGCGCTCGACGCGTGCCCGCACCGCGGCGGCGCGCTCGCCTTCGCGCGCGAAGGCCGCGCGGTCGCCGCGTGGTACACCGAGGGCCGCGACGGCCGCCCGGCGCTGCAGCTCGCGTGGGGCGGCGCCGACGGCTTCGGGGCGCCGCTCGCCGTGCACGACGACGCTGGCTCGGCGCCCGACCGCGTCGCGCTCGCGATCGGCGCCGACGGCCGCGGCGTCGTCGTCTGGGAGCGCCGCACGCCGGTGCGCTCCGAGATCGCCGCGCGCGCGATCGTCGGCGAGCGCGCGCTCGGCCCGGCGCGCGTGCTGTCGCGCGGGACGAAGGCCTCCGATCCCCAGGTCTCCGCCGCACCGGGCGGCGGCTTCGTCGCGTCGTGGAGCGAAGAGGTCTTCCCGACGCTGCGCACGGTCGTCGCGGCGCTGCGGCTCGACGACCGGACCTGACCGGATCAGGTGAAGATCGCCGTACGCTCCGCCAGGCCCCGCTCGAGCAGCGCCGAGATCGCGACCTTCACCTCGTCGACCTTGCGCTCGATCGCCTCGTCCTCGTCGTCGGCGCGGCCTTCGAAGCGAAGCGGCTCGCCGAAGTGGAGGTGGTACTTCACCGGCAGCGCGAAGGCCGGGCCGAGCGGGCCCAGCCACGGCGAGCTGATCGTGATCGGGAACGAGGGCAGGCCGAGCCGGCGGCCGACGCTCTCGAGGTTCGCGAGGCCGGGCTGCTGCTCCTCGGCGCCGACGATGCCGACGGGCACGATCGGCGTGTCGGTCTCGAGGGCCAGGCGCAGGAAGCCGAGGCCGAAGCGCTGGAGCTGGTAGCGCTGGTGGAAGGGCTTGTTCGCGCCGCGCGCGCCCTCCGGAAACACCATCACGCACTCGCCGGCGTCGAGCATCGCGACGCAGTTCTGCGGCGTCCCGGCCATCATGCCGGTGCGGCTCGCGAGCGTGCCCGCCCACGGCGTGCGCCAGAACACGAACTCGGCCATTCCGCGGCACAGGCGCGGCGGACTCGCCTCCAGCAGCATCGCCATCGCGAGCATCGCGCCGTCGTAGCCGAACTGTCCCGAGTGGTTCGCGATCAGCAGCACCCGACCCGCGGGCACGGACCCGATGCCGTGCGTCGCGACGCGGAAGTAGTAGCGGTACAGCAGCGCCGACGGCAGCAGCATGCGCCGCGCGGTGTCGGGATGGAATCCGTAGGGATCGAAGCCGTAGTCGTTGAGCCGCGTCGGCGTCTCGCGCAGCCGGTCGCCCAGCTCGCGGTCGAGCCGCCGCAGCGGCGCGGGAACCAGCCACGACCCGGCCGCCGACGCCAGATCCGAGGCGGGCGCCGGGCTGCGGAGGGAGCGGTCGAGCTCTCGGCCCATCGCATCACCTTAACACGAGAACGGCCGCGCCCGACGCGCCGCCCCGCTAGAATCCGGCACCTTGCCGGACTCCGCCGCCGCCCGCTCCCGGCTCGCCATCCGCTTCGGGCCGTATCTTCTGATCGCGCTCGTCGGCGCGCTGCTCTTCGGGCGCAGCGTCGGCTACGACTTCAACGCGCGCGACGACGACGCGCTGCTCGTGCGCCATCACGCGTTCTTCGCGAACCCGGCGAACCTGCCGCGGCTGTTCACGCGCGACGTGCTCGCCGGCGCGGCCGGCCAGGCGCACAGCCCGTACTACCGCCCGGTGCTGCTGCTCTCTTTCATGGCCGACGCGCAGCTCGCGGCGCCCGGCAGCGCCGCCGTCTACCGCGCGACGAACGTCGCGCTGCACCTCGCGGCCAGCGGCCTGCTCTTCGCGCTCCTCGCGGCGCTCGGGCTCGGGCGCGGGCGCTCGCTCTTGCTCGCGCTCGTCTTCTGCGTCCACCCGGCGCTGGCGCTGATCCCGGCGTGGATCCCGTGCCGCAACGAGAGCCTGCTCGCGGTCGCGGTGCTCGCGAGCGCGCTCGCGCTGCTGCACTGGGCGCGCGGCGACGGCCGGCGCTGGCTCGCCGCGGGTCTCGCCGCGTTCGGCGTCGCGCTGCTGACGAAGGAGACCGCGGTCGCGTGGCTCTCGGTCGCGCCGCTCGTCGTCTGGAACGCGCGCCGCGGCCGCGCGCTCCCGCGCGGCGAGCTCGCGGCGGCCGCGCTCGGCGCGCTCGCGCTCGTCGGCGCGTTCGCGGCGTTGCGCCGGCTCGCGCTCGGCGCGTTCCCGGTCGGCGCGTCGCGCATCGCCGAGAACGCGCTCGCGCTGCCGGTGTCGCTCGGCAAGACGCTCGTCCCGGTCGGGCTCTCGCTGTCGCCGGTGCCCGACGACGCGCGCTGGCCGGCGGTCGCGCTCGCGGCGCTCGCGGTCGCCGCGCTCGCGATCGCGTCGGGGCGCCGCTTCTGGAGACTTCCGGCGCTCGGGCTCGCGTGGTGGGCCGCGTTCGCCGCGCCGGCGCTGCTGCCGCCGGTCGACACCTGGGGCCTCGAGAACCGCCTCTACCTGCCGGCGGTCGGCCTCGCGCTCTTCGTCGGCGCCGCGCTGCCGCCGCGGCCCGCGCCGCGCGCGGCGCGCGCCGGCCTCGCCGTC
>CAZQYK010000393.1:0-4537 GCA_964597285.1 uncultured Spirochaetales bacterium | reverse complement strand
ATCCCTCGCCGCACGCCTTCGCGACGCCGCTCTCCGCGCTCGAGTCGGCCGCGAACCTGCGTCCCGGTCTCGACGACGCCTTCCTCGCCGCCGCCGAGGCCTGCATCGCCCCCGCCGATCCGATGATCCTGATCTACAGCTCCGGCAGCACCGCCGAGCCGAAGGGCGCCGTGCACAGCCACGCGGCGCCGATCCGCCACGCGTTCAATCTGAACCAGTTCCGCGATCTCGAGCCGACGGACCGGATCTTCTCTCCGATGCCCTTCTTCTGGGTCGGCGGCCTGGTGTTCACGCTGCTCTCGGCGATGCACACGGGCGCGTGCCTGATCTGCGAGGAGGCCTTCGAGCCCGGCGCGACGCTCGCACTGCTCGAGCGCGAGCGCGTGACGATCGCCGCCGGCTGGCCGCACTACTCGAAGGCGATGCTCGACCACCCGAGCTTCGGCGAGCGCGACCTGTCGTCGATCCGCGCCGGCAACCTCTACGCGGTGCTGCCCGAGTCGGCGCGGCCGGCCGATCCCGAGCTGCGCTCGAACTCGCTCGGCATGACCGAGACCTGCGGGCCGCACACGATCGACCGGATGGACGTCGACCTGCCCGAGCGGCTGCGCGGCTCCTTCGGCCACTCGGTGCCCGGGCTCGAGCACAAGATCGTCGACCCCGAGAGCGGCGAGACGCTGGGCCCGGGCGAGTTCGGCGAGATCTGCGTGCGCGGCTACAGCGTGATGCTCGGTCTCTACAAGCGCGAGCGCGAGGAGGTGTTCGACCGCGACGGCTACTACCACACCGGCGACGCCGGCTGGATCGACGCCGACGGCGTGCTCTTCTTCCGGGCGCGACTCGGCGAGATGATCAAGACCGCCGGCGCGAACGTGACGCCGCGCGAGGTCGAGGTGGTGATCGAGACCTTCCCGGAGGTCGTCTCCGCCTTCGTCGTCGGCGTGCCGCACCCCGCGCGCGGCCAGGACGTCGCGGCCGCGGTCGTGCTCAAGCGCGGCGCGCGCCTCGAAGCCGACGCGGCGCGCGCGCGGCTGCGCGACGAGCTCTCCGCGTACAAGGTGCCGCGCCACTGGCTCTTCGCCGCGAAGGAGGAGCTCCCGTTCACCGACAGCGGCAAGATCGACAAGAAGCGCCTCGCCCCGCTCGTCGCCGAGCGCCTGGGGCTCGGATAGGCGGCCCTGCGGGCCCGAATTGGTTCGAGCCAGGAACCACGCGAGCACCTAACCCGATTTCCTCGCGAAGCGGGTGATGCGCCGCCGCGCGATCTGTTAGAACGGCCCGAATCATCGGACCGGGAGGGGATGGCGATGGATCGCTTCGCGACGGCGCTGGGAATCGTGTCCGGGGCCGGCCTCGCGCTGGCCGTCGCGTCGCCGCCGGCACCGGCGCGCGCGCAGTCGCTCGACGCCGAGCTCGCGCCGCTCGCGGCCGACGCGGCGGCGCGCGGCTGCGACGTGCTCGACGCGTCGCACTGCCTGTACCCGTTCCCGAGCGACCACTTCACCGCCGCGGCGCCGGCCGGGAGCCCGCAGTCGAAGGCGAAGGGCGGCACCGGGCGCCGGGTGAGCCTCCAGCTCGCCGCGATGCCGCGCAACGCGTGGGGCAAGCCGGTCGACCCGAGCGAGCTGAACCGCAACGACGGCTTCTCGCCCGGGCAGCTGATCGTCACCCACGTTCCCGACCTCGGCCTGCCGGAGACCTACGGCGCGCCGATCCACCGGCTCGGCGTCGCCGACGTGCGCCTGAGCCTCGCCGCCGACTCGCCGGTGCAGGTGCTGCGCGTCGTCGAGGACGCGCAGGGCCGCGTCGTCGCGGCGACGCCGCACCTCGTGTGGGCCGAGCTCGACGCGACCGCGGCGGTGCTCGCGCGCACCGGCGAGGACGAGGGCAACTTCGAGATCGAGTACCCGACCGACTCGCCGGTGGCGCTCTTGATCCGGCCGGCGGTGAACTTCGCCGAGGGCGGCCGCTACGTCGTCGTGCTGCGCGACCTGCGCGACCGCAGCGGCGCGCCGATCGACGCGCCGACGGCGTTCCGCGTCTGTCGCGACCGCGTGCCGACGCTGCTGCCGCCGATCCAGCAGCGCTGCGCGCAGCTGCGCCAGCGCGTGTTCCCGGCGCTCACGGCGGCGCGCATTCCGCTCGACGACTCGCTCTACCTCGCGTGGGACTTCACCGTCGCGAGCACCGAGAGCCAGGTGGCACGCGTCCGAGCGATGCGCGACGAGGCCTTCGCGAGCCTCGCACCGCTCGTCGGCGGCGCCGACTGCACGCGCCACGTCGACGGCAACGGCTGCGCCGCGCCGGCCTTCACCGTCGACGAGGTGCGCGTCGCGCCCGACGTCGAGGCCGGCATCTACCGCCAGATCCACGGCACGCTGACGGTGCCGAGCTTCGTCGTGCCGGTGGACCCGTCGCCGCTCGAGGACCCGACGATCCAGCTCGCGCTCGCCGACCTCGAAGCCCAGTTCCCGGACGAGTTCGCCGACCTCTTCGAGGCGGGCGACATCGGCTCGGGCGCGAGCGCGCCGCCGAACCGGCTCTTCTTCGACCCGACCGACGCGCCGAATCCGGCCGACCCGCAGGGCTCGCTCTACGGCGACGGTCTGCCCGACTCGCTCGGCACGATGCAGCGCCCCTTCATGTGCCAGATCCCCGACGCCGCGCTCGTGCGCGGCCCGGCGCGCGCCGGGATCTACGGCCACGGCCTGCTCGACCGCCGCGTCGCGATCACCTACGACGGCGTCGACGACATCAGCCGCGAGCACAACTACGTGTTCTGCGCGGTCGACTGGTTCGGCTTCGCGACCGGCGACCTCCCGAACGTCGCGACCGCGCTGCTCGACGTCTCCTTCTTCCCGGTGATCCCCGACGCGTCGCAGCAGGGCTTCATCGTCTTCTCCTTCCTCGCGCGGCTGCTCGCGCACCCCGACGGCTTCGCGTCGCACCCGGCCTTCCAGGACGCGGGCGGCGCGCCGCTCTTCGACCGCAGCGAGGTGTTCTACGACGGCAACAGCCAGGGCGGGATCCTCGGCGGCGCGGTCGTCGCGGTCTCGAAGGACGTGAACCGCGGCATCCTCGGATCGCTCGGCGCGAACTACTCGCTGCTGCTGCGCCGCAGCAAGGACTTCGACCTCTACTCGGTGCCCTTCTACCTCTCGTACCCGGACCAGCTCGACCGCAACTTCCTGTTCTCGGCGATGCAGATGCTCTGGGACCGCGGCGAGAACAACGCCTACGCGCCGCACCTGGTCGACAACTCCGCGCTCGGCGGCCCGCCGAACACGGTGCTGCTGCACCCGATGTTCGGCGACCACGAGGTGACGATGTGGAGCGCCGACGTGATGGCGCGCACGATGGGCATCCGCGCGAACTACGACATGGTCGAGCGGACCGGGCAGCGCCTCGGCCAGAGCGACCGGCACCCGGACGTCGTCACCGGCTTCGGCCTCGAGCGGCTCGACTTCGCGAACCCGGCGCACGCCGCCGGCTCGGGCCTCGTGCTGTGGGACGGCTGGACGCTCACCGAGCCCACCGAGATCCCGCCGATCTTCAACGTTCCGCCGCGACTGGGCCGCAACCCGCACGACGACTCGGCCAAGAAGATCGACGGGCGCTGCCACAAGGCGCTCTTCCTGCGCACCGGGGGCGCGATCACCGACCCGGTCGACCTCGTCGTCGACAAGGGCCAGATCCTCGTCGACGGCGTTCCCTGCCCCTGAGCGAAGGATCGCGCGGCGCCGGGCCGCGCGATCCGCGCAGATCGCCGCGAGCGCCGCTCTCGCGCGCGAACGGCGGCGAGTTCGACCGCGCGCACGCGATTCGGTAGGTTTTCGCGGGATGCAACGATCCCGCGAGGCCAGCCGACGCCTCCGCGCCCTCGCCCTCGCCTTCGCGCTCTGCGCGGCGAGCCCGGCCTCCGCGGAGGGCTTCGCGCTCAGCGTGGCGCCGGAGCGCTCGACCGACGGCGTGTACCGCCTGCTGTGGAGCGGCGACGTTCCGGTCGAGATCGAGGAGGCGCGTGCGCCGGACTTCGGCGACGCGCGCGTGATCTACCGCGGCGCCGACCGCTCCAGCGTGCTCACCGGGCGCAGCGACGGCACCTATCACTATCGCGTCAGCGCGCTCGACGGCGAGAGCGCGGAGATCGCGACGGCGTCGGTGACGGTGGAGCACCATCCGCTGTCGCGCGCGTTCGCGTTCTTCGGCGTCGGCCTCGTCGTGTTCGGCTGCACCGTCGCGCTCGTCGCGCGCGGCGCCGACGAGGAGGGATCCGATGGACGCTGAGCTTCGCGTCGACGCGGCGCGTCTCGACGCCGACATCGCGAGCCTCGGCGCGATCGGGCGCGCCGAGGGCCACGGCATCCACCGCACCGCGTTCAGCGAGGGCGACCTCGCCGGCCGGCGCTGGCTCGCCGAGCGCCTGGAGAAGATCGGCCTCGAGCCGCGTCTCGACGGCGCCGCGAACCTCGGCGCGCGGCTGCCCGGCGCGAGCGACGGGCCCTGCGTGATGACCGGCTCGCACATCGACACCGTG